>DATCZX010000237.1:0-11474 GCA_036525695.1 Gammaproteobacteria bacterium
GTGTCGATCAGCCCGCGATCGTTCGGGTTGAGCTTGCCGATGAACACGTAGTCGGTGCCGAGGGCCCGGCCGAGGAAGCGCACCATGCCCTCGAACAGCGGCACCCCGCCGGTGCCGGAGAACAGGCCGGCCAGGTCGTGCAGGGTGTCGATGTTGCGGTCGTAGTTGCGCACCTGGCGCAGGTAGAAGGCGGCGAGAACCAGGAAGGCCACCAGCGCGAGTGTCGCCAGCGCGACGAACCGCTGCGTGGCACTGGCGATTTGCTGCATCACCGCCGCGTGCAGCTCCTCCGTCGACTTCAGCTGTTCCCGCTGGGTGACGCCCAGGGTGCGCTGCAGCTCGACCGCCGCCACCAGCAACTGGTCGTAGCTCTCCTTGGCCGGCCGTTGCGGCGCGCCCTCGGCAACCATGGCGGCGAACTGGGCATCGAACGACTCCAGCTGGCGGTCGAGGCGCCGGGACAACAACAGGTCGACCGCCAGCGCCTGCCGTTCCACTTCCAGCCACGCCACCCGGGCCCGGTGGAAACCTTCGTACAGCGCGCGCAGGCGGGGGCGCGGCAGCACCTCCTGGCCGAGCGGCACCGAGTGCTCCTCGCTGACCAGCTGGCGCAGGCTCTCGTCGACGGCTTCGAGGGCCGCCGGCACCGGTGAACGCGGCCCGTTCAGGCTGGAGCGGCTGGAGTTGAGCAGCTGCAGGGCGAGGTAACCGCTGGCCAGGGTGGCCGCGATCAGCAGCACGAACAGCACGATCGAGCCGTAGCGCCGCACCTGGCGCAGCAGCCGGTCATCGGCGTCCGGTTGCAGGGAGTCCAGTTCGTGGGTCGCTCTCATCCCTGGGCGCACACTGTCGGCACGGGTCTCTGGTCCGGTGACCGGCACCGGGTTCGTTGCGCCGGCCACTGCACCGATAGTGCAGCAATCCCCGGACGGTCGCAATCGCGGCCGCCGGCGCCGATCACCCGCGCCGGCCCGGGTAGCGCGGCGGCGTCCCTGCGGGACGCGTCTTGAAGCGCCGGTAGGCCCACTGGTACTGCGCCGGGTACTCGCGCACGCAGCCCTCGATCGCGGCGTTCAGGGCGGCGGCCGCAAGCACCGGGTCGGGGTCGCGCAGCGCCTCGTCGAGGGGACGCAGGTGCAGCCGGTAGCTGCCGGCAGGCAAGCGCTCGGCGAAGGCCAGCAGCAGTGCCGCCCCGCTCTGCCGCGCCAGCCGGTTGAACAGCACCATGGTGCCCGCGGGCACGCCGAAGAACGGCGCCAGGACACCGCCGTCGGGACCCGGGTCCTGGTCCGGCAGGATGCCGACGCACTCGCCGCGACGCAGCGCACGCAGCAGCTCGCGCACGCCGCCCGCGGTGGTCGGCACGAGACGCGCCCCGAAGCGCTGCCGGCACCTCAGCACCAGCGGGCCGAGGCCGGCCTGCCGCGGCGGCCGGTAGAGCGCGGTCAGCCGGTAACCCTCGAGCTGCGCGTAGTGGCTGGTCAACTCCCAGCAGCCGAGGTGCGGTGCGGCGATCAGCACCCCGCGAGCGGAGGCGAGCCCGGCATCCAGGTGCTCGCGCCCGACCACCTCGCACAGCGTCCCGCGCAGCCGGCTGCCCGGCCAGGTCCACATCGCCGGCAGCTCGCCCAGGGCGCGACCGGTCTCGCGCAGGGTCTGTCGCAGCAGCTCTCCGCGCGCCTCCGGCGCGAGCTCGGGGAAGCACAGCGCCAGGTTCGCCGCCACCGTCTGCCGGGTGCGCCCGTGGCGCAGGTAGAGCAGTGCGCCGACGAGGCTGCCGAGCGCCTGGCCCCAGCGCAGCGGCAGCCCGCCGAGCAGCCGCAACAGCCAACCGGCCCAGCGCGCCGGCCCGTGCAGAGCCGGCTCGCGGCGCGCCTCGTGCGACCCGGAGACGCTGGTGGCGGGGGACATGACGGCACCTTAGCCGGCATCGCGCACGGCCGGCAAGCCGGCCTATTCAGCCGCGGCGTGGCCTAAACTAGGCGCACTCCCGCACCCTCAACCTGCACCTCCCGACAGGAGACCGCGATGGCCACCGTCAAGCTCAAGCACCTCAACCCCAAGCAGGCCGCCCAGGTGCTGCACGACAACCCGCGCGCGGTGCTGGTCGATATCCGCTCGACCATGGAGTTCCTGTTCGTAGGTCACCCCAAGGGGGCGCTGCACATCCCGTGGATGGACGAACCCGAATGGACCGTGAACCCCGATTTCGTGCGCAGGGTGCGCGAGCTGATGCTCGGCGGGGCGATCTGCGACGGCGCCGAGGGCTGCGCGCCGATCATCCTGATCTGCCGCAGCGGCAAGCGCTCGATCGAGGCCGGCAACAAGCTGCTCGAGGCCGGCTTCCGCGAGGTCTACAACGTGCTCGAGGGGTTCGAGGGCGACCTCGACGACGACCACCACCGCAGCACCCTCGGCGGCTGGCGCTTCGCCGGCCTGCCCTGGGAGCAGTGTTGAGCGACCGCGATCGGCGCCGCGCGCGCGGACCGCTCAGCGACCCATCTCGCCGACCAGCACCGGGGCCAGCAGCCGCTCCACCGGGACCCAGTCGTCGCTGAGGCGCACGGCCGCGTCCGCCTGCGCGTAGCGCTCGTGCAGCAGCACGCTGACCGGGCGCCAGCGCCGCGGCAGGCCGCTGCGCGCCTGGATCGAGCCCTGCGGCAGCGGCGCGTCGCTGGCCGCGATGACGAAGGTGTGGCGCATGCCGCCCTCGAGCGGCGCCTCCAGCCACACCTCGCGATGGGCGAAGTCCTGCTCCAGCGTGCGCAGCACGGTGGCGATCAGGCGCCCCTCGGGCCAGCGGTCGATCACGTTCAGCAGCAGCATGCCGCCCGGCTTCAGCCGCGAGCGCGCGAGCGCGAAGTACTCGCGCGTGAGCATGTGGTAGGGCACCGAGAGGTCGTGGAACACGTCCGAGACCACCGCGTCGAAACTTCCCGCCGGCTCATGCCCGAGGACCACCCGCGCGTCGTCGTGCCGGACCTCGAACGCCGCGGTGTCGACGAACAGCTCGCGCTGCACGGTCGCGGTGACCGCCGGGTCGAGCTCCGCCACCAGCATCCGTGCCTGCGGGTCGGCCGCGCGCAGCGCGCGCGGCAGCGTGTAGGCGCCGCCGCCGGCGAAGAAGTAGGCGCGCTGGGGGCGCCCGGCGAAGCGCGCTTCGAGCAGTTCGTCGATCAGGTGGACGTAGTGGGACACCAGCAGGCGCGGATCCTCGCGGTGGTTGATGCCGTGCGCGAGGTGGTCGAGCACCAGCGAGCGCGCGGTGCCCCACGGCGCGATCTCCGGCTCGTCGAACACGCGGATGCAGAAGTACTGGCTCTCACGGTCGCACGGGCTGGCCAGGCCGTCGCGCCAGGCCGCCGCCGCGAGCAGCAGCACGCCGGCGGCGACGACGGCGGCACCGCGGCTCCAGCGCCGCCCCTCGAACAGCGGCAGTGCCAGCAGCAGCAGCACCACGCCGCTGCCGATCACGATCGCCCGCGTGCCGAGGTACTGGACCAGCCAGTAGCCGGTGGCGAAGGTGCCGACGATGCTGCCGAGCGCGGCCAGCGCATGCATGCGCCCGACCACGTGGCCGGTGCGCCGGTCGAGCCCGAGCGCCAGCGTGGTCAGCAGCGGCGTGATCACCCCCAGACCCAGCGCCGGCACGAAGAACAGCGTCGCCACGTAGAGGAAGCTCGAGCTCAGCAGGCCGAGCCGGCTCTCCTGCAACAGCGGGGCGACCAGCGTCAGCAGGCCGAGGATCGCCAGCGCGGCCAGGCCGGACAGCGCCAGCGCCCAGCCGGCCGTCGCCGGGCCGGCACCGCGGTCGGCGAGCACCCCGCCGAGCCAGTTGCCGAGCGAGAGGCCGGCGAGGATCACGCCGATGATCGAGGTCCAGGTGTACAGCGAGGCGCCGACGTAGGGCGCGATCAGGCGCCCGGCGACGATCTCGAGCACCAGCAGGATCGCCGAACTGACGAACACCGCGAAGGCGTAGTAGGCGAGGCGGGTGGTTGGCTTGCTCACTGGCGGGGACTGGCTGGGCGATGCGCCGGACGATAGATGGGCGCCGCAGGGCCGTCAACGGCAACCTGCGCTCAGCGGACCTCTGCCAGGCCGCTGCCGCGCGGATCGCTCGCCGCCTGCAACCGGCCGCGGCCCCGGTCCCACAGCACCACCTGCATGTTCCCCCAGGTCCGCGTCGCCGCCTGCAGCGCGTGGCCACGCGCCTCGAGCCCGGCGACCAGCTCGGCGCTGAAGGCGCCGGGCTCGTAGTCGATGCGGTCGGGCAGGTACTGGTGGTGGAACCGCGGCAGCGCGGCCATGCGCCCGGCGTCCGCGCCCGCGGCGAACTCGAGGGCCGCCAGCAGCACCATGGTGATGATGCGGCTGCCACCGGGCGTGCCGAGCAGCGCCAGGCGCCCGCCGTCGTCGAGAAACGCCGGGGTCATGCTCGACAGCATGCGCTTGCGCGGGGCGATGGCGTTCGCCTCGTTGCCGACCAGGCCGTAGACGTTCGGCACCCCGGGCTGCAGCGAGAAGTCGTCCATCTCGTCGTTGAGCAGCACGCCGGTCCCCGGCGCGACGAAGCCGGAGCCGAACGGGTAGTTGATGCTCAGCGTCGCGGCGACCCGGTTGCCCTCCCGATCGAGGATCGAGTAGTGCGTGGTGTGCCTGCCCGGGTCCGGATCGGCGATGCCCGGCAGCAGCGCGCTCGGCGTCGCGCGCACCGGGTGGATCGCGGCGCGCAGGCCGGCGGCGTAGTCCGGGTCGAGCAGCCGTGACTGCGGCACGTCGACCTGGTCCGGGTCGCCGAGCCACGCGGCGCGGTCGCGGTAGGCCCGGCGCATCGCCTCGACGAGCAGGTGCACGCGGTCCTCCGTCGCCAGCTCGTCGAGCGGGTACCCGGAGAGCACGTTGAGCATCTGCCCGAGGACCACCCCGCCGGAGGAGGGCAGCGCCGCGGCGGTCACGCGCATGCCGCGGTAGTCGAACCGTACCGGCTCGCGCTCGACGACGCTGTAGTCGGCCAGGTCCGCCGCATCCCAGATGCCGCCCGCGGCGCGCACGCCGTCGACCAGGGCGGCGGCGACCGGCCCGCGGTAGAAACCGTCGCGACCTTCTGCGGCCAGCCGTTCCAGCGTCCGCGCCAGCTCCGGCTGCTTCAGCACCCAGCCCGCGGCAGGGGCCTGGTCACGGTCGAGGAAGATCTCCGCCGCGTCGTCCGCGGCCTGCAGCGCGACCAGCCGGAAGCTGGCCAGGCGCCCGTAGTGAGCGTCCACGGCCACGCCGTCGCGGGCCAGGCGGATGGCCGGCTCCAGGCTGCGCGCCAGCGGCAGGCGGCCGTAATGCCGCGCGAGGTGGTCCAGCGCGGCAGGCACGCCGGGGATCCCCGCGGCCAGCGGGCCGTCGACGGCAAGGCCGGGAACGGGCTGCCCCGCGGCGTCCAGGTACATGTCGCGATGCGCCGCTGACGGGGCGACCTCGCGTCCGTCGAGCATCACCTCGCTGCCGTCGACGGCCCGGTGCAGCAGCCAGAAGCCGCCGCCACCGAGTCCCGAGCTGTACGGCTCGGCCACCGCCAGGACCGCGCTGACCGCCACGGCCGCGTCGAAGGCGTTCCCGCCGGCCGCGAGGATCGCGTGCCCCGCCGCGGTTGCCGCCGGGTGCGCGGTGGCGATCGCCGCGCCGGGCAGCGGCTGCGCGCCAGCCGTCGCGCAGGCCAGCAGCAGGGCGAGTACGGACAGGCGGCGCGACATTCCTCTTCCCCCAGACGCAGAAGGCCCCGCGCGGGGGCCTTCCTCAGGAAACCGGAAGTGGTGGCGGATCAACCGGCCTGCAGGCGCTCGTACTTGGCCTGCAGATCGTCCTCGCTCTCCTCGTGATCGGGGTCCTTGTCGATGCAGTCGACCGGGCAGACCTCGATGCATTGCGGGGTGTCGAAGTGACCCACGCACTCGGTGCAGAGGTTCGGGTCGATGATGTAGATCTCGTCACCCTGGGTGATCGCCCCGTTGGGGCATTCCGGCTCGCAGACATCGCAGTTGATGCACTCGTCGCTGATCTTCAGGGACATGTTCCACTCCTCTCGAGAGAGTCCGGCCGTGATGGCATAGGGGCCGGAATTTCAGCCGGCGGCGATTGTATCACGCAGCGCCGCGACCACAACCTTGTGCACGAAGGGTGATATGTCGCCGCCATGCTTGGCCACTTCGCGCACCAGCGTCGACGAGATGTAGGCGTACTGCTCGGCCGGGGTCAGGAACATCGTCTCGACGTCGGGCGCCAGCCGCCGGTTCATGCCGGCGAGCTGGAACTCGTACTCGAAGTCCGATACCGCGCGCAGGCCGCGGACGATGACGTTGGCGCCGGTTTCGCGCACGTAATTGACCAGCAGCGTGTTGAAACTGGTCACCTCGACGTTGCGGTAGTCGCGCAGCACCTCGCTTGCCAGCGCGACCCGCTGCTCGAGCGGGAACATCGCGGTCTTGTGCGTGCTGCCGGCGATCGCGACGATGACGTGATCGAACAGCCGCGCGGCGCGCTGGACCAGGTCGCTGTGCCCGTTGGTGATCGGGTCGAAGGTGCCGGGGTAGATGGCCACGCAGCTCATGGCGGCTCCAGGTTCGCGGGGACGACAAGCATACCCGCCCCCCCGGCAAACTCAAGCGGCCCCCGCCTCACGCCGGTACAGCTGGTAGGCGACCTCGCCGGCGTGCCCGGCACGGTGCAACAGCCAGCCGGGCGGCAGCGCGGCCGGCTCCAGCGCGCGCTCGCACTCGAGGTAGATCCAGGCCGGGCCATCCGCCGCGGGGCGTGCCGCCAGGCGTGCCAGCACCGGGCGGGCCAGGCCCAGCCCGAACGGGGGGTCGACGAAGGCGATGTCGAACGGCGGTTGCAAGCTCTCGACCAGCGCCAGCGCGTCGCGGCAGAGCACGACGAGGCGGGGCTCGGGCCAGCTCGCAGCGGTCGTGCGCAGTCGTTCTGCCGCCTGCGGATCGCGCTCGATCGCGACGACCGCCAGCGCGCCACGCGACAGGGCCTCGAGCCCGAGCGCCCCGCTGCCGGCGAACAGGTCCACGCAACGGGCGCCCCGGATCACCGGTTGCAGCCAGTTGAACAGGGTCTCGCGCACCCGGTCGGGGGTCGGGCGCAAACCGGCGCGATCGGGGACGGGGATGCGGCGACCACGCCAGTGACCGCCGATGATGCGCACCGCGCCGGGCGGGCGTCGCTGCCGTCGCACCGCCATGCCGCTACCTCACTGGCCGACGCTGCCCTCGGCGAACACCGTGCGGAAGCCGCGCCGCGACTGTTGATCCCGCTCGCTGATCAGGGCCTCCTCGGCGTCCGTGCGCGAGGCGAAGTGCTGGCGCCGCACCCGCCCCGGGCCGCCCTGCTGGCCCGATTCGCGCACCAGCGTCCAGCCGCCGAGCAGGTCCTGCTGCAACAGCAGGTGGCAGAAGCGCAACGGCTGGTCGGCGACCGGCGGCGTCTGCATGTAGATCCGCATCGCGACCCCCCCGGCGCGTTCAGGTCAGCTGCTGCGGCTGGAACAGCCGCGCATGCTCGGTGAACGCGTAGCGGTCGGTCATCCCCGCGATGTAGTCTGCGACCCCGCGCACCCGCCCGGCCTCGCCCTCCTGCGCCTCGAGCCTGGCCACGCGCTCCGCGACCTCGGTCGGCAGCAGGCGCGGCTCGGCGGCGAAGGCGGCATACAGCTCCTGGATCACCCGCTGGGCCTTCAGCGCCATCCGGCGCACGCGGTAGTGGCGGTAGAGGTTCTCGCGCAGGAAGCGCTTGATCTCGCCGTTGCGGCGCTGCATCTCCGCGCTGAACAGGACCAGCGGTTCGGCGCTGGCGCGCACCGCGTCGGCGTCGGCGGGCGCGGCAGCCTCCAGGCGTGCAGACGTGGCGCTGCACAGGTCATCGACCTGGGCCGCGATCAGCGCGCGCACGACGACGTGCACCGTGCGCCGGCGCGGCAGCCCGGGATGGCACCCGCGCACCTCCTCCCAGGCCTGGCGGAACAGGTCGACTTCGAGCAGCTGCCGCTCGTCGATCAGCCCGCTGCGCAGGCCGTCGTCCACGTCGTGCGCGTTGTAGGCGATCTCGTCGGCCAGGTTGGTCAGCTGCGCCTCCAGCGTCGGCTGGCCGCCGTCGATGAAGCGCCGGCCCAGTTCGCCGAGCCGCGCGGCATGCACCGGGGCGCAGTGCTTCAGGATCCCTTCGCGGGTCTCGAAGCTGAGGTTCAGGCCGTCGAACTCGGCGAACGACTCCTCGAGCTCGTCGACCACGCGCAGCGACTGGCGGTTGTGTTCGAAGCCGCCGTGGTCGCGCAGGCAGCCGTTCAACGCCTCCTGGCCCGCATGGCCGAACGGCGTGTGCCCGAGGTCATGGGCCAGCGCGATCACCTCGGCCAGGTCCTCGTTCAGCGCCAGGCGCCGGGCCAGCACGCGTGCCACCTGGGCCACCTCGATGGTGTGCGTCAAGCGGGTGCGGAACAGGTCTCCCTCGTGGTTGACGAACACCTGGGTCTTGTACTCGAGGCGCCGGAAAGCGGCCGAGTGGATCACCCGCTCGCGGTCGCGCAGGTAGACCGCCTCCGGTGCTGCGGGCGCCTCGTCGTGGACGCGGCCGCGGCTGCTGCGGTCGGTCGCGGCGTACGGAGCGAGCGGGTGGGCGGCCGCTGCCACCGCAGCTCAACCCTGGCGCCCGCTGCACGCCGTCAGCAGGGTCTCCTGCAACAGCGCGCTGGCGTAATCCGCGCTGACCACCGCCTGGCCGATGGACCGCAGCAACACCAGGCGCAGCTGCCCGGCGCTGACCTTCTTGTCCAGCGCCATCAAGCGCAGCATCTCGTCGGCGGCGATAGCGGCGGGCGGTGCGAGCGGCAAGCCGCTGGCGGCCAGCAAGCGCAGGATCCGTTGCCGCTCGCCCTCTTGCAGCCAGCCCAGGCGCACGGAGAGGTCCGCGGCCAACGCGGTGCCCACCGCGACCGCCTCGCCATGCAGCCACTCGCCGTAACCCACCGCCGTCTCGATCGCGTGGCCGAAGGTGTGCCCGAGGTTCAGCAGCGCACGCTGCCCCGCCTCGCGCTCGTCGTCGGCCACCACCGCCGCCTTGTTCCGGCAGCTGCGCGCGATCGCCTCCGCCAGCAGGTCGTCATCACGCTCGAGCAGCGCAGCGCAGTTCAGCTCGAGCCAGCTGAAAAACCCGGGATCCCGGATCAGGCCGTACTTGATCACCTCGGCCAAGCCCGCGCGCAGTTGCCGCAGCTCCAGGGTGCCGAGCGTCTCCGTGTCGATGATCACCGCGTTGGGCTGGTGGAACGCGCCGATCATGTTCTTGCCCAGCGGGTGGTTGACCCCGGTCTTGCCGCCGACCGAGGAGTCGACCTGCGCCAGCAGCGTGGTCGGCACCTGGATGAACGGCACGCCGCGCTGGTAGCAGGCGGCGGCGAAGCCGGTGATGTCGCCGATCACCCCGCCCCCCAGCGCGACCAGCGTGACGCTGCGCTCGCAGCGCCGGGCGAGCAGCGCATCGAACACCTGGCTCACCGTCTCCAGGGTCTTGAAACGTTCGCCATCGGGCAGGATCACCTCGTGGCATTCCCACGCCGACAGCGTGCGGCGCAGCTCCTCGAGGTAGAGCGGTGCCACGGTCTCGTTGCTGACGATCACCACCTGGCCGCCGCGCACCGCCGGGGCGAACAGCTCAGGCCGATGGCGCAGGCCGCGCCCGATCTCGATCGGGTAGCTGCGCTCGCCCAGGTCAACCGTCAGCGTGGTGTGGCCGCTCATGTTCAGCCGCTCAGGGGAGTCTTCGGCGCAGGATGGAACGCGCCATGCCGAGGGTCAACCCGCACCGGGTGCCGCCTGGTCCAGCTCGGCGAGACGCCGGGTCAACTCGCGCACCACCGACTTGACCGTGCGCCGGTCGGTCGGCACCACGAGGTGGGCCACCTCGCGGTACAGCGGTTCGCGCGCGGCGAGCAGCGCCGCCAGGCGCGCCTTCGGGTCGGCCGTCTGCAGCAACGGCCGGTGACGGCTGCGCGAGGTGCGGGCGAACTGCTGTTCCACCGTGCACTCGAGGAATACCACCCAGCCGCGCTGGTGCAGGTGCCGGCGATTAACGGGGTCGAGGACGGCGCCACCCCCGGTCGCCAGCACGATGCCGTGGCGTACCGTCAGCTGCTCGATCATCGCGCTCTCGCGGGCGCGGAAGCCGGCCTCGCCCTCGATGTCGAAGATCAGCGTGATGCTGACCCCGGTCTGCTCCTCGATCGCCTGGTCGCAATCGACGAACTCACGCCCGAGGGCCTTGGCCAGCTGGCGGCCGATGGTGCTCTTGCCGGCCCCCATCGGGCCGACCAGGAAGACGTTGTCGCGGGGGGTCGAGTTCACGCCAGGTCACCCGTGAACGCCGGGCCCCGGCATCCACGCGGATGCCGCGGCCCGGGGGGATCCTGCATCAGCGGGACGTGCGGAGATCCTCGAGGATCTTCGGCGTGACGAAGATCAGCAGCTCGTTCTTCTCGTCGATCGTCTGGCGGCTGCGGAACATGGCCCCGACCGTGGGCAGGTCACCGAAGAACGGCACCTTGGTCACCGCCTGCGCGCGGCTGGTCTCGTAGACGCCGCCGAGGACCAGCGTCTCGCCGTCGGCAACCTGCACGTTGGTTTTCACCGAGCGGGTGTCGATCGGCGGTGCCGGGTCGAGCGGGCCGCGACTCGCGAAGTCGGGATTATCCTTCTTGACCTCGAGGTCCATGATGATCCGGTCGTCCGGGGTGATCTGCGGCGTCACCTTCAGTTCGAGGGTGGCATCGACGAATTCCGTGGTCACGGTGTCATCGGCACGGGTCTGCACCGGGATCTGCACGCCCTGGGAGATCGTCGCCTCCTTCTTCTCGGAGGTCACCACGCGCGGGTTCGAGATGATCTCGCCACGCCCCTCGGTCTGCATCGCCGAGAGCGCCAGGCCGAGCACGTAGCTGCCGGCTTTGCCCAGCACCACGCCAAGCGAACCGGCCGGGCTTGGCGCGGGCAGGTTGACCAGCAGGCCACCGAGGCCGGCCAGCGCCTCGAGTCCGGCCGCGTCGTTCGGTTCTACCGCACCCTGGTTGCCGCCGATCCCGCCGAACTTCTTGTTATCGATACTCGAATCGCCGTCCGTGTAGGCCGCGCCGAACTTGATGCCGAGGTCCTTGGCGAAGTCGTCGGAGGCGATGACGATGCGCGACTCGATCATCACCTGGCGCACCGGCACGTCGAGCAGCACGATCAGTTCGCGGACCCGCTCTAGGTTCTCGGCGGTATCCTTGATGATGAGGATGTTGGTGCGGTCGTCTACCGCGACGCTTGCCCTGTCGGAGAGGATCGCATCCGCATCTCCACTGGCCGCTTCGTCAGTACCGGTAGCCTGTGTCGAGGAGGCACCCTCTTGAAGTATCCGGGCGATATCCGAGGCCTTTGCGTAGTTCACCT
>DATCZX010000238.1:0-6462 GCA_036525695.1 Gammaproteobacteria bacterium
GCCGCGCCAGTGCCGCGCACAGGCCGACGCTCAGGCTGGTCTTGCCCGAGGACTTGCGCGTCGCCGAGACGAGGAAGCGGTGCATGGCTGTTGCGGCGGCTGCCGCGCCGCTCATTCGCCCGCGTCGGGCAGCCCGTCCGGCAGGAACGCCAGCACGCGCAGGCCGACGACGACCAGGGCGAGGGCCAGCGCGCTGCCGCCGAGGCCGAGGGCGAGCTCGGGCAGGCTCGGCGCGTAGGCGGCGAAGCTGCCGTCGTAGAAGCTGCTGCTGACCTCCATGCCCGGGAAGATCGTCAGCGGCAGCGACTGGCCGCCGATGATGATCACGTACATGGTCGCCAGCCCGCCGAGCACCACCAGCACGGCGGCGATCACCAGGCAGGCCTGCGAACCGCGGCAGCTCGGGTGGAACAGCAGCCACAACGGCAACAGGCTGCCGAGGAGCACCTGGCCGAACCAGAACAGCTGCGTGACCGCCCCCCCGGCGACCAGCAGCAGGCGCTCCGCGGCGGCGTGTTCGGCGGCGTAGAGGTTGGTCAGGTGGTGGATCGCGACCAGCAGCAGCGCCGCGGCGACGAACACGCCGAGCAGCCGGCCGAGCCGCAGCACCAGCCGGGCACCCAGCGGGCGCCCGCTGCCGGCGAAGGCGGCGAGCATCACCAGCAGGAAGATCGCGGTGCCGAAGGCCAGCGACAGCACGATGAACAGCGGCGCCAGCACCGCGGCGTCGTACGCCTCGCGCGCGACCAGGAAGCCGAAGATCGAGCCGGTGCCGGTGGTCAGCACCAGGCGCCAGACGAACGCGAGCAGGCCGACGCCCCGGTTGTAGCCGGCCACGCTGCGGTCCATCAGGGTCCACAGGTAGGCCCCGACGATGACGAAGAAGCCGTTGTAGAGGAAGATGTTCCAGGCGAAGATCGACTTGAAGTTGTAGGTCGTCATCGCCACCAGCAGCCGGTCCGGCCGGCCGAGGTCGAGCACCAGGATGCTGAGGCCGCCGGCGAGCAGGGCGAGTGCCAGCAGCGCCGACAGCCGCGCCAGCGGCTTGTACGCCAGGTCGCCGAACACCGAGCCGATCGAGGCGACGTTCAGCGCCCCGGAGGCGGCGACGATCAGGAACACCGCGAACACGTGCGGCAGGCCCCAGACCACCTGGTTGTCCATCCCGGTGATGTGGTGGCCCTGGTGCTCCATGCTCCACGCGCCGGCCAGTCCGCCGAGCACCAGCGCGCCGAGCACGGCGAGCAGCAGCAGGTAGCCGGGGCCGCTGCCCTGGAGTTCGCGGTAACGGATCGTTGCGCTGGCCATGCCGGTCGCCTTCCCTGTCACAGCCCGTGGTAGCGGACGCCCTGCTCGAGACCGAGGTCGTCGCGCAGGCGGCGCGAGGGCAGCCTGGCGAGGGCCTGGTACAGCGGGTCCTGCGGGTCGTTGAGGTCACCGAACAGCAGCGCAGCGCCGCCGTCCTTGCTGCAGGCGTCGACGCACGCCGGCTGCTTGCCGGCATCGACGCGGTGCACGCACAGCGTGCAGCTCTCGACCGTGCCCTTGCCGCGCGGCGAGTGCGGCCGCTGGTCGCTGAGCGCCTCGTGCACGAACGAGCGCGCCTTGAACGGGCAGGCCATCATGCAGTAGCGGCAGCCGATGCAGGTGTGCTTGTCGACCAGCACGATGCCGTCGGCGCGCTTGAACGAGGCCCCGGTGGGGCAGACATCGACGCACGGCGGGTGCGCGCAGTGCTGGCACAGCATCGGCAGCGAGGTGGCACGGCCGGTGGCGCGGTCGCGCACCCGGACCTTGCGGATCCACTGCGGGTCGCTGCGCGGGCGGTCGTGGCCGGTCCAGCCGTGCTCGTCGCGGCAGGCGTCGACGCAGGCCTGGCAGTCGTCGGCGCACTTGCCGGTGTCGACCAGCAGGCCCCAGCGCTTGATCCCGGTGACCGGGCGCTCCTCCGGCTTCGCCGCGGCATAGCGGTGCAGGAAGACGCCGGGGGCGACGCTGAGCGCGGTGACCGCGGCGACCCCGCCGAGCAGGCGGCGCCGGTAGCGGTCGATCGGCGCATCGCGCTCGCCGCTCATTTCAGTTCCCCGGCCAGCGCGGCGGCACGGGCCACGTCCTCGGGACCCGGACTGCCGGCATGGCACTGGAAGCAGTCGGGCTCGACCGCGGCGTAGCGGTGGCAGCTCTGGCAGAAGTGCTGCGGGTCGTCGAGGCGGACCGGCTTGCCGTCGGCGGTCACCGCGTGGCAGCCGAGGCAGACGCGCAGGCTGTGCCGCGGGGTGCGGATGCCGCGGTGCACGGTCTCGTCGCGCTGGTGCCGGATCAGCTCCATGTGGTTGCGGCGCATGTAGTCGGTGTCGGCCACGCAGCGCTCGCCCACCCCGCTCTCGTAGGCGGGCAGGGGGGTGCGCCCGGCCGCGCCGGCGCCGGTGCTGCCGAGCAGCAGGAGCAGCAGCAGGACGACGGACCGCACCGGTGGGTTACTCGCCGAGCGCCATCTGGATGTAGCCGGTCGGGCAGACGTCGGCGCAGATGTGACAGCCGATGCACTTCGAGTAGTCGGTGTCGACGTAGCGGCCGTAGGTGGCCTCCGACTTCTTCACCTTGTACACCGCCACCTGCGGGCAGTAGACCACGCAGGCGTCGCACTCGAAGCAGAGGCCGCAGCTCATGCAGCGCTTCGCCTCGGTGATCGCCTGGGCCTCGCTGAGCCCGCGCAGGCGCTCCTCGAAGTTGCCGAGCACCTCGTCGGGGCCGATGTGGATCTCCTCGCGCTTCTGCCGGTCCTCGTACTTGAAGTGGCCGAGGAACAGCTTGTCGTGCGGGATCACCTCGTTGGACGAGCGGTCCTCGAAGTTGTGGATCGCGAACTTGGCGTCCGCGGTGCCACGCACCTCGCCGTGGATCTCCTCCGGCTGGCGCCCGTGCTCCGACAGGTACTCGAGCATGTTGAAGCGCACGCCCTCGTACTTCGGCCGCCGCCCCGGCTCCAGGCCCTGCAGGTACTGGTCGATGGTGTCGGCGGCGACGCGGGCCTGGCCGATGGCCGTGGTCAGCAGGTGCGGGCGCAGGATGTCACCGGCAACGAAGTGGCCGGGCTTGCCCGGCACCCGGTAGTTGCGGTCGTAGTTCATCAGGCCCTTGCCGTTGTCGAACTCCTCGAAACCGCCGAAGTTGCCGACCTGGCCGATCGCCGAGACGATCAGGTCCGCCTCGATGTCGTACTCGCTGCCGGGCACCGGGGCGCGCTTGCCGTCGACCATGCCCATCTCGGCGACGCGCAGCGCCACCGCGCGGCCGTCCTGGCCGAGCACGACGGCCACTGGGGCCAGGTTGCCGCGGATCTCGACCCCCTCGCGCAGCGCGTCCTCGATCTCCTTCTGCGCCGCCGGCATGTCCTTGATGTCGCGCCGGGTGATCAGCATCACCTCGGCGCCCTGGCGGGTCGCTGCGGCGGCGACGTCGTGCGCGGTGTGGCCGAGCACGACGTACTCGGGGCGCTCGGCCTCGTTGCTGCTGGTGATGTGACCGAGGCGGCGCGCCACCGAGGCGACGTCGATCGAGGTGTCGCCGCCGCCGATGACCACCACGCGGCCGGCGACGTGCTGCAGGCGGCCGTCGTTGAACGCGTCGAGGAAGGCGACGCCGGTGATGCAGTTGACCGCTTCGCCGCCGGGCACCGGCAGCGCCCGGCCGGACTGGGCGCCGATGCCCCAGAACACCGCGTCGTAGTCGCGCTCGAGTTCGGCCAGCGTCACGTCCCTGCCGATGCGCACCTTGGTGCGCACCTCGACGCCGGTGTCGATGATCCGCTGGATCTCGGTGTCGAGCACGTCGCGCGGGGTGCGGTAGCCGGGGATGCCGTAGCGCATCATGCCGCCGAGCTCGGCGTGGTCGTCGAAGATGGTGCAGCCGTGGCCGAGCTGGCGCAGCTGGTAGGCCGCGGCCAGGCTGGCCGGGCCGCCACCGACCAGGGCGACGCGCTTGCCGGTCTCCTGCTGCGGCTTCGGCAGCGGCAGCTTGTTGGCCAGGGCCCAGTCACCGACGTACTGCTCGATCGAGTTGATGCCGACGAAGTCCTCGACCATGTTGCGGTTGCAGCCGTCCTGGCACGGCGCCGGGCAGACGCGGCCCATCACCGACGGGAACGGGTTGGCCTCGACCATCTGCAGGAACACGTACAGGCGCCAGTCCATGTCGCCCTGCGGCTTGTCGATGCCGCGGATGATGTTCATCCAGCCGCGGATATCGTGGCCCGACGGGCAGCTCGCCTGGCACGGAGGCGTGCGCTGCACGTAGGTCGGGCACTTGTGGGTCCAGCTCGCCTGGAAGATCTCCTCCTGCCAGGAGTTGGGCTTGTAATCGCCATCCTGGTAGCGGCGGAAGGTCAGTTTCTTCATCTCATCGCTGGAAGCTGCCATCTCTCCTCCTTCGGGCGCGACTGGTCGCGGCAGTTAATCCTTGGTACCTAGCTGGATCGCGTTGCCGACCAGCTGGTGCACGCTGACGATCATGTCCATCGGCAGGCCATACATCGGCAGGACCTTGCTGAACTGGCTCTTGCAGATGGCGCAGATCGCCGCCATGTGGGTCACCCCGTGCTCCTCGACCACCTGCTGCAGCGCCTGCATGCGCGGGAACGCGCCCTTGGCGCGCAGCTCGAGCAGGTCGTCGGTGAGCAGGCCGCCGCCGCCGCCGCAGCAGAAGGTGCGGTCGCGGATGGTCTCGTCGGCCATGTCGACGAAGCGGTTGACCGCGGCGCGGATCACCGCGCGCGGGATCTCGAACTGGCCGCCGGGCAGGTCGCCCATGCGCGAGGCGCGGGCGACGTTGCACGAGTCGTGGAAGGTCAACACCATGCCGTCGTTGGCCGACGGGTCGAGGGTCAGCGCGCCGCGCCCGATCAGGTCGTGGGTCACCTCGCAGATGTGCTGCGGCACCGGGTAGCGCTTGTCCAGGAAGTCGAACGGCCCGGCGAGGGTGTTCAGGAAGCTGTAGGCGACGCGCCAGGCGTGGCCGCACTCGCCGAAGACGATGCGCTTGACCCCGAGGTCGAGCGCCGCCTGGCGGATCCGCAGCGCGACCTTGCGCATGTTCTCGTAGCTGCCGATGAACATGCCGAAGTTGGCCGCCTCGGAGGCGTAGGAGCTGATCGTCCAGCTGATCCCGGCCTGGTGGAACACCTTGGCGTAGCCGATCAGGCCGTCGATGTGCGGCTCGGCGAAGAAGTCGGCCGAGGGCGTGACCAGCAGCACCTCGGCGCCGGCGACGTCGACCGGCAGGCGCACGTCGACGCCGGTCTCGTCCTTGATGTCCTCCTCGAGCCCCTCGAGGGTGTCGATCAGCGCGGGCTCGGGCAGGCCGAGGTTGTTACCGATCTTGAAGACCTTGCCGATGATCTCGTTGCAGTACTTCTGCCCTTTGCCGACCGTGTCCATGATCTCGCGCGCGGCCATCGAGATCTCGGCGGTGTCGATGCCGTAGGGGCAGAACACCGAGCAGCGACGGCACTGCGAACACTGGTGGAAGTAGTTGTACCACTCGTCGAGCACCTCCTCGGTCAGGTCGCGTGCCCCGACCAGCTTGGGGAAGTACTTGCCGGCGAAGGTGAAGTGGCGGCGGTAGACGCTGCGCAGCAGGTCCTGGCGCGCCACCGGCATGTTCTTCGGGTCGCCGGTGCCGATGTAGTAGTGGCACTTGTCGGTGCAGGCGCCGCACTTGACGCAGCTGTCGAGGAACACCTTCAGCCCGCGCGACTTGTTGACCAGCTCGCCGAGCTTGTCGATCGCCACCTGCTGCCAGTTGTCGACCAGCTCGCCGGGGAAACCGAGCGGCTGCTGGTGGTCGGGCTTGGCCACGAACGGCCCGCTGCCGAGCATCGCGTCGGGCTGCAGCACCGGGATCTCGAGGTTCGGACCGAGCTTGGGCAGCTGGAAGTCGACCTTGGCCATGGCGGTGCCTCAGCGCTGCTCGAGCTTGGCCGCCCACGGCGCCAGGTGGCGGCGCTCGCGCGGGTCGTCGACCTGGTTGCGGGTCGGGCTGAAGAACACGCCCGGGGCGTGCAGCAGCTTGCTGAACGGGAAGCCGACCATCAGCGCCAGCACCAGCGTCAGGTGCAGCAGCAGCAGCGGGTCGCCCGGCAGCGGCTGCCAGTCGAAGCGCAGCAGGCCGAGGAAGAACGCCTTGACCGCGACGATGTCGGTGTGGGCGACGAACTTCATCCCCAGGCCGGTCAGGCCGATGCCGATCAGCAGCAGCAGCCAGAGGTGGTCGGACGGGGCGCTGATGTAGCGCACCCGGGAGACGGCGAGCCGGCGCAGCCACAGGCCGCCGAGGCCTGCGACCATCGCCAGGCCGGCGTAGACGCCGATCGGCTGCAGCAGCCGCTCGCCGCGCGAAGCGATGGACAGGCTGTCGGCGGCCTGCCCGAAGCCGGCCAGGAGCGTCGCCGACGACTTGTCGATG
>DATCZX010000239.1:0-2481 GCA_036525695.1 Gammaproteobacteria bacterium
CCGGGATGTGCGCCGGCAGCCTGCTCTACGTCAACCCGCAATCCCTCTGGTGGTCGCTGCCACACCTGCTGACGCTGTTCGTCGATCCGCTGCTGGCGGTCTACGGCAGCGTGATGGTGCTTGCCGCTGGCGCTGCGCTGGGCATGCACTTGTACCTGGTGCGCCTCGGCGTCGCGCCGCAGTTCGCCGGCGTGGCCGGCGTGCTGATGGCGACCAGCGGTTTCCTGGTGGAACGGGCCCTGGTCGGTCACTTCGCCTACCTCGGCGTGGCGTTGCTGCCGCTGCTGGCCTCGACCCTGTTGCCGGCTGCCGGATCCGGCCCGCGCACGAACAGGCTGCTAGCCGACCTCTGCGCAGCCGCGGGTTTCGCGCTGCTGCTCGTGCTGCTGTTCCACGGCGGCATCGGGCCGCTGGCGGTCCCCGTCGCCGTGGCCTTGCTCGGCCTGATGGCGCTGGCGCTGAGTGTCCACCCCGAGCTGCTGGGCCGCATGCTGCTGCGCGCCTCTCTCGGAACCGCGCTCGCGCTGCTGCTGCTCGGCCCCAAGCTGCACGGGGTCATCGCGTTCCTCGGCAACTTCCCGCGCGATATCCCGTCGACCTATTTCATCCAATTCCAGGACGCCTTCGCCCTCGCGTCGCGCTACCTGTTCGGCCTTTCCGCGGATTTCGCCCTGCTGCCGCAACGGATGACGCCGTGGGAGTTCCTGCAGGAACGGCACGAGTTCGACTACCGCGTGACCTGGTTGCCGCTGGCGCTGCTGTTGATCGCGCTGGGCGGCAGGCTGGCGCGCCTCAGGCGGGCGTTGCCGGCACCTGCCCGTCGCCGCCCGGTGATTGCCTCCACCGCCGCGGTACTCGTCTGCGTGCTGTTCCTGTTGCCGGCAGCGATCAATACCGGCTGGAGCGATGCCTACGTGGCGTGGCTCAAGTCGCTGCCGTTGATCCGTTCGACCGGCCTGTTCCTGCGCTGGTACCTGGTCTCGATGGTGCTGGTGATCCCGGCCAGCGTGCTGCTGGCATCCCGCTGGGGACCACGCAACGCACTGTTCAGTTGGCTGCTGTTGCCACTGGCGCTGGTGCTGGCCTGGTCACAGTTGCAAACCTCGGCTGAAAGGGCCGCGGGACTTCGTTTCTACGATCCTACGACCGTGGTGAACGCCTATCGTGAGCTGGCTGCCGGTAACGGACGCATGCCAGCGATACATGCGACTGGTTTCCAGGTTGACCAGGCTCTGGATCTCACGGGGGCAAACCGCAACGACACGTTGGCAGCTGGCGTATCCCAGCTCGATTGTTACGAGGCGATGTTCGGCTACCGCCTCGAGTACCTGCCATTCAAGACCCTGCACCCCGGCCCCGCGCTGGAGCTCGCCGACGGCGTGTTCAACTTCAAGAACCCCGCCTGCTACGTCTACCCGGAGGCCAACGGCTGCGTGCCGGGCGACCACTTCCGTGCCGACCAGCGCGAGGAACTGGAGCGTTTCCTGGCCTACCGCGAGTACCCGTTCGAAAAACCGCCGCTGGCGCACTGGCTCGTGCGCGGGGCGTGGCTCGGCCTGGCGCTGCTTGTCGCGGCGCTGCTGGCGTGGCCGCTGGCGGTGCTACGCCAGCGCCTGGTCCGGGGTGCCGGCGACGGGGCCTGACCCGAGATCGGCCCGGCGCCGGCGCCAGGCCGCGCCGGCCGCGCTGCGCACCGGGCCGTAGCCGCGGATCTCGGCCGCCGCCGCGGCGAGCTCGACCAGCGCGGCGTGGTTGCCGGCGTCGAGCCGCGCCAGCCCGCGTTCCACCAGCTCCGCGAACTCCGCCTGCAGCGCGCGCACCTCGCGCCGCTCGCGGCTGTAGCGGAACGGGTCGAACCAGCGCCCGCGCAGCGCCCTGCCGCGCGCCAGCAGCGGCAGCAGGCGCCACAGCCACGGGCCGAAGGCGCGCTTGCGCGGCCGCCCGCTGGCCGGGTCGTGGCGCGCGAACAGCGGCGGGGCGAGGTGCAGCTGGACCCGGTAGTCGCCGGCGAACTCCGCGGCCAGCTCGGCGGCGAAGGCGCCGTCGGCGTGCAGCCGCGCGACCTCGTACTCGTCCTTGTCGTAGAGCAGCTTGAAGTAGCCGCGCGCGACCGCCTCGGGCAGCCCGTGGCAACCGGGGGCGCGCGTGCGCTCGGCCGCGGCGGCGCGCTCGACCAGCGCGCGGTGGCGCGCGGCGAGGGTCGCGTCCTGGTACGCGGCCAGCACCTTGCCGTGCAGCGCTAGCAGGCCCTCCAGGTCGTCCGGGACGACCTCGGCCACGGGCTCCGCGGCGGTCAGCAACGCGGCCAGGCGCGCCGGGGCGTGGGCCGCCAGCCGGCCGAGCCCGAGCGCCTGCAGGTTCAGCGCGACGGCGACCCCGTTCAGCTCGATCGCCCGCTCCAGCGCCTGCAGCGACACCGGCAGCCAGCCGCGCTGCAGCGCGTAGCCGAGCAGCAGCGTGTTGGCGCCGAGGCTGTCGCCG
>DATCZX010000240.1:0-9614 GCA_036525695.1 Gammaproteobacteria bacterium
GGAGACCTGCCGCGAACTCGGGCTGCTGCACGAGCAGCTCGGCGAGGCCGAGGCGGCGGCCGCCTGTTACCGCGACGCGGCGCGCCTCGCCGCCGAGGCGGCCAACCGGCGCACCGTCGGCGAACGCCCGCCGGCGGCCGCGCAGCTGGCGTCGCGCGAGGTCGAACCGACGGAGATCCTGCACGGGGCCGCCGGCAGCCGTGCCGGCTGAGCGCCCGCGCGCAGCTCAGAAGCCGATCGCCAGCAGGCTCCAGGCCACGCCCACGGTGAGCACCAGCGCGCTGCCGTAACACGCCAGCCTGGCCAGGCTGCCCGTGCGCAGGCCGATGTCGTGCAGGCTGTGGAAGATGCGATGCGCGGCATGCCAGGCGAACAGCGCGATCACCGCCAGCAGGAAACCCTTGCCCGCCCAGTGTTGCGCGAACGCGAGCATGCGCGGGTAGCTCAGTTGTTCCTGTGGCAGCAAGAAGCCGAGCGGGACGGCGATCCCGGTGATGAACACCAGCATCGGCCCGAGCAGCGCCGCGAGCATGCCGCCAGCGCCGAACAGGCTCCAGAAGATCGGTGCGTTGGAGCGCTTCATGGCCGCTGGACCCAGGCGAAGGCCAGCAGCGCCAGACAGGCGATCACGGCCGCGGCGAGGCCGCTGCGGGTGATCGTCCTGGCCGCCACGCGCCGCCCACCCACGAACAGCATCGGCAGCGTCTTGGGCATGATCTGGAACCAGCTGACGGTGTGGTAGACCATGCAGGCCAGCAGCAGCAGGTGCAGCGCGATCGAGAACGGGTGGCGCAGCGCCTCGATCCAGCCGTTCCAGGCCGCCTCGCCCTGGCTCAGCCGCAGCGTACCGAGCGCCAGCACGCCGGCGTAGAGGGCGACGCCGAGCGCGGTGATCTCGCGCAGCATGTAGCGCATGAAGAACGGGTCGCGCCGCCACCAGCGGCCCATCGGGCGCACGTAGGGGCGGCGCACCCCGCCCGTCGGGCTGTTCATCCGCTGGCCCTCCCGGGACTCAACCAGCGCAGGAAATAGTCCTTGGCGCTGTTGACCTTGTTCAGGTTGACCGCGTTCGCCGGGTCCACTTGCTTCGGGCAGACCTCGGAGCAGTAGCCGACCGCGGTGCAACTCCAGACCCCCTCCTCGGCATGCACGAGCTGCATGCGCTCGGCACTCGCCGCGTCGCGCGAATCGGCGTTGTAGCGGTGCAGCAGTGCGAGCACGCCGGGTCCGAGGAACTCCGGGGCCAGCCCGTACTGCGGACAGGCCGCGTAGCAGAGCATGCAGTTGATGCACGAGCTGAACTGCTCGAACTGCGCCAGTTGCGCCGGGGTCTGCAGGTACTCACCCTGTGCCAGCGTGCGCGGTTCGCGCGGCACGATGTAGGGCTTGATGCGCTCGAGCTTGCCGATGAAGTCGTCGGCCGTGACCACCAGGTCGCGCTCGATCGGGAAGTGCGCCAGCGCCTCGACGCGCAGCTTGCCGGGGTAGTAGTCGCGCAGGAAGGTCTTGCAGGACAGCCGCGGCTTGCCGTCGATCATCATGCCGCAGCTGCCGCAGATCGCCATCCGGCACGACCAGCGGAAGCTCAGCGTGCCGTCGAGCTCGTCCTTGATGTACTGCAGGCCCTGCAGCACCGACATCTCCTCGGTGAACGGCACCCGGTAGGCCTGCAGCACCGGTGCGCTCTCCTGCTCGGGGCGGTAGCGCAGCACCTCGATCTCGAGCGTGCGCAGCGTCTCAGTCATGGGCCGCTCCCCGGCGTGCCTTGCGCGCGGCTTCGGCCTGCTCGCCGGCGGCCCCGTAGGCGCGGGTACCGGGGTGCGAGCGGGTAATGCGCACTTCACCGTAGCTGATCCGCGGGGCGCCGTCGCCCGCGCAGTGGGCCAGCGTGTGCTTGAGGTAATTGGCGTCGTCGCGCTCCTCGAAGCCGTCCTGGCGCTGGTGCGAGCCACGCGACTCGCGCCGGTGCAGCGCCGAGTAGGCCATCGCCTGCGCCACGTCGAGCAGGTAGCCGAGCTCGAGCGCCAGCAGCCACTCGGTGTTCCAGGCGCGCGAGCGGTCCTCGATGCGCAGCGCCCGGTAGCGCTGCTTGAGCTGGTCGAGCGCGCTGCAGGTGGCCTCCAGCTCCGGGCCCAGGCGGTAGATGCCGCAGCCGCTCTCCATGCACTGCGCCATCTCCCGGCGCAGGTCGGCGAGCCGTTCGCTGCCGCCGCCCCGGGTCACGATCGCGCTCGCGCGTGCCGCCGCCTCGCCGGCCAGGGCCTGCAGGCTGGCCGTGTCCCCGGGCGCCACGCCGGCGGCATGGCGGGCGGCCTCGACCCCGGCCACCTTGCCGAACACCAGCAACTCGGTCAGCGAGTTCGAGCCGAGCCGGTTGGCGCCGTGGATGCCGACGCTGGAGCACTCGCCGACCGAGTAGAGCCCCGGCAGCGGTGACGCCGTGCGAGCGTCGGCGAGGATGCCGCCCATCGTGTAGTGCACCGCCGGCACCACCGGGATCGGTGTGCGGGCCGGGTCGATGCCGAGGAACTCCTCGGCGAGTTCGCAGATCTGCGGCAGCCGCTCGTGCAGCTTGTGCTCGCCGAGGTGGCGCAGGTCGAGGTGCACCACCGAGCCGTGGGGTCCCTCGACGGTCCGTCCCTTGCGCTGCTCGTGCCAGAAGGCCTGGCTCAGCCGGTCGCGCGGCCCGAGCTCCATCGCCTTGTTACGCGGCGTCGGTTCGGCCGGCCCGAGCCCGTAGTCCTGCAGGTAACGGTAACCGTCCTTGTTGAGCAGGAAGCCGCCCTCGCCGCGGCACGCCTCGGTGAACAGCAGGCCGGTGCGCGGCATGCAGGTCGGGTGGTACTGCACGAACTCCATGTCGCGCAGCGGCACCCCGTGGCGGTACGCGAGCGCCATGCCGTCGCCGGTGACGATGCCGCCGTTGGTGTTCTCGCGAAACACCCGGCCAGCGCCGCCGGTGGCGATGATCACGGCACGAGCCTGGACCAGGCGGAATTCGCCGCGGGCGATGTCGATCGCGACCACGCCCTGCACGCGCCCGTCCGCGACCACCAGGTCGATCACGAAGTGCTCGTCGAGGCGCCGGATCGACGGGTACTTGAGGGTCGTCTGGAACAGCGTGTGCAGCATGTGGAAGCCGGTCTTGTCGGCCGCGAACCAGGTGCGCTCGATCTTCATGCCGCCGAAGGCGCGCACGTTGACGTGACCGTCCTCGCGCCGGCTCCACGGGCAGCCCCAGTGCTCCATCTGCACCAGCTCCTCGTGGGCGTGGGCGACGAAGTACTCGACCACGTCCTGCTCGCACAGCCAGTCGCCGCCGGCGACGGTGTCGTCGAAGTGTTGCTCGAGGCTGTCCTGGGCCTGGGTCACCGCCGCCGAACCGCCTTCCGCGGCGACCGTGTGGCTGCGCATCGGGTAGACCTTGGAGACCAGCGTCACGCCCAGTTCAGGGTTGCTCTCGGCCACCGCGATGGCCGCACGCAACCCGGCGCCGCCGGCGCCGACTATCACCACGTCCGTGCGCAGCGTGTCCATCGGCTATCCGTTCATCGTGTCCAGGCCAGTTGCTGGTAGAGGCCGCCGAAGCAGGTGCGCTTGCACGCCGATTCCGGCCGTCGGCCGCCGGGCAGGTAGCTCCACAGCTCGTTGTCCCAGAGGTCCATCGCGAACGGTTCGAGCGTGCGGAAGACGCCGGCCAGCAGCGGGCGCAGCGGATGCCACGCCAGCGGACGGTGGTAGTCGACGATGACGATCCTGCCACCCGGCCGGACCACGCGGACCACCTCCGCCAGGGTCGCGCGACGCACCTCCTCGGGCTGCTCGTGCAGCAGGAAGAACAGCAGTGCCCGGTCGACGCTGGCCGTGGGCCGCTGCAGCGCCGAGGCGTCACCGAGCGTCAGCGTCACGCGGGCGTCCGCGGGCAGCTTGGCCCGCAGGTTGTCCAGCTGCAGCGGGACGATGTCGACCACCTCCAGGCGGGCATCCGGAGCCAGGCGCCGGGACAGGCGCGGGGTCAGGTTGCCGTAGACGCAGGCGAGCTGCAGCGTGTCGCCGCGGAGCGGGTCGCCGAGCTCCTCGAGTGCCTGGGTGCACAGTCGGGAGTAGTTGCCGAACAGGATCGCGTTGACCAGCCATTCCCGTTCGAACAGGCGGATCGCGCGCGGGTGGACGTAGGCCCACCAGTAGACCCTCTCGAGGTAGCCGGGGAGCGGCGACGAGCCGGCCCCTGCCGGGGCCGCTGCAGGCAGGGGTTGATCGACGGCGACCGCTAGAGGGTGAGGCATTCGGCTAGGTTCCCTGGGTGGTGACACGCCTGCCCGTCCTGGGCGCTCAAAGCCTAGCACCTCGAGAGCGCCTGCGGTGAAGCGCGCCGGGTGGCGCGCAGCGCCTCGTTCTGTGTCAGCATAGCGCCGCGCCGGTCCCCGGCAACCGCCCTCTCCCCAGCCGCAGGAACGGCCATGACCCCGTCGACGGATGCCCACGGCTTCCCCGTGCTGGCGGTGACGCTGATCGTGCTGACCGGCACCGTGCTGGCCGGCATGGACGCGACCGCCAAGCACCTCGCCCGCGAGGTGCCGGTGCTGGCGGTCCTGTGGGGGCGCTACTTCTTCCACACCGCGATCACCTTCGGCTACTACGCCGCGACCACCCGCTCGCTGCGCTTCCTGCAGGCGCGGCGGCCCGGGCTGCAGCTGCTGCGCGCCGCCACGCTGTTCGGCGCGACCTCGTTCATGTACCTGGCGATCACCCGGATGCAGCTGGGCGACGCCTCGGCGATCCAGTTCCTCGCGCCGGTGCTGGTCACCGCCCTCGCCGGCCTGCTGCTCGGCGAGCACGTCGGCCCGCGCCGCTGGGCGGCGGTCGGCTGCGGCTTCGTCGGCGTGCTGCTGGTGTCGCGGCCGGGCTCGGGGGTGCTCGGCTGGAACGCCCTGCTGCCGCTGGCCACCGCGGTGCTGCTCGCCGGCTACATGCTGCTGACCCGGATCATCCGCACCCGGGACGACCCGGCGACGACCACCTTCTACTCGACCGCCCTCGGGGCGCTGGTGCTGAGCGGGCTGGTGCTGTTCCAGTGGCCGACGCTGGGCCCGTTCCAGTGGCTGCTGATGGTGACCATGGGCGCGGCCGGGGCCGTCGGCCACTTCATGCTGGTCAAGGCGTTCCACTCGGCCGAGGCGTCGATGCTCTCGCCGTTCACCTACGCGCAGGTGATCGCGGCGATCGGCTGGGGCTACCTGGTGTTCGGCGACGTGCCCAGCGGCTGGACCCTGGCCGGCGCCGGCGTGGTCATCGCCAGCGGCCTCTACGTCTGGTACCGCGAGACCCGCGCGCGGCGCTGAGCGCGCCCCTACTTCTTGCCGTCGCTCAGCGCGCCGAACTCGAACGCGTCGCTGAAGAAGCGCGCGGGCGGCAGCCCGGCCGCGGTCAGCGCCGCGTGCACCGCCTTGACCATCACCGGCGGGCCGCAGGCGTAGACCTCGAAGGCCGCCGGGTCGGGGTGGTCGGCGAGCAGCGCCTCGTGGACGAAGCCGGTGCGCCCGCCCCAGGCATCCTCCGGGCGCGGCTCGGAGAGCACCGGCACGTAGCCGAAGTTGGCGTGCTCGCGCGCCCAGCGCTCCGGCAGCGCCGCCAGGTACAGGTCGCGCACCGCACGCACCCCCCAGTAGAGCTGCAGCGGCCGCTCGAGGCCGACGTGGAAGGCGTGCTCGAGGATCGCCTTGACCGGGGCGAAGCCGGTGCCACCGGCGACCAGCAGCACCGGCGCACTGCCCTGCTCGCGCAGGAAGAAGGTGCCGCGCGGACCGTCGACCTGCAGCACCTCGCCGACGCGCATGCGGTTGAACACGTGCTCGGTGAACTCGCCGCCGGCGACGTAGCGCACGTGCAGGTCGATGGTGCGGTCGTCGTGCGGCGGGTTGGCCAGCGAGAACGCGCGGCGGTGGCCGCTGCGGGTGACGATGTCGATGTACTGGCCGGCGAAGAACGGCAGCCGGCGGTCGCGCGGCAGCTGCAGCTGCACCCGCATGACGTCGTGGTTGAGCCGCTCGAGCCCGGCGACGCGGGCGGCGAAGCGCTGCGGGCGCAACCCGTCGGCGGTCTGGATCTCGCTGACCTCGAGCGCCAGGTCGCTGGCCGGGCGCGCCTGGCACAGCAGCGCGTAGCCGGCCTGCAGCTCGTCCGCGGTCAGGCCCGGGAGCGCCTCGGGGTCGGGGTAGGCGACGCGGCCGTCGCGCAGGCGCGCCTTGCAGCTGCCGCACTGGCCGTTGCGGCAGCCGTAGGGCAGGGTCAGGCCGTGGCGCGCGGCGGCGTCGAGCAGGTTCTCGTCCGCCCGCGCGCTGAACTGGTGGCCGCTCGGCTCGAGCCGGATCGTGTATGCCATCGGGGGTCCTTGCGGAGACGGCCCGGTGGGCTGCCGGGCGCGGTGCGCTAGCCGCCGCCGGGGCGCCTGGCGGGTGAAGCGTCGCGGTCGAGCCAGCTCAGCAGCGGCTCCCACTGCACGCGGTCGTAGGCGACCAGGAACGGCGCCAGCTCGGCGATGCTGAGCCCGCGGTCGGCGGCGCGGATGTAGTTCTGGGTGTCGCGCAGGCTGGCGACGAAGGGCACCTGCAGCGAGCGCAGGAACTGCCCCAGCGCCTGGTAGATCAGCGTCTGCTCGCGCACCCGGTTGGCCACCACGCCGACCCGCACCTTGCCGCGCTCGACCCGGCCGAGCGCCAGCAGCTCGGCGATGAAGCGCGCCGCGGCACGGATGTCGATCGGCGACGGCAGCACCGGCACCAGCAGCGTCTGCACCGACTTGACCAGCTGCTTCAGCGGCTTGCCGCTGACCCCGGCCGGGGCGTCGAGGATCAGCACGTCGCAGCGGCCGGGGGCCGCCGGCACCTGCCCGGGCTCCCAGCCCGGCAGGCCGTGGATCGCCGGACGGTCGCCCGGGCGCGCCGACAGCCAGGCCAGGCTCGACGCCTGCGGGTCGCAGTCGGCCAGCACCACGCGCGCCCCCTGGCTGGCGTAGAAGCCGGCCAGGTTGGTCGCCAGCGTGGTCTTGCCGCAGCCCCCCTTGGGGTTGACGATCATGATGCTGCGCAACAGCCTGGTCCTGTCGGTGGGCGGAGGGAACGCAGTATAGCGACGGCGTCGGGCCTTTTCAGGGCGCCTCCGCGGAGCCGAGCCCGAGCTCGTCCCACAGCGCGTCGATGCGCGCCGCGACCGCGGGGTCGTGCCGGATCGGGGTGCCCCAGTCGCGCGCGGTCTCCCCGGGCCACTTGTTGGTGGCGTCGAAGCCGAGCTTGCCGCCGAGCCCGGCGACCGGGGAGGCGAAATCGAGGTAGTCGATCGGCGTGTTCTCGACCAGCGTGGTGTCGCGCACCGGGTCCATGCGCGTGGTCAGCGCCCAGATCACGTCCTTCCAGTCGCGGATGTCGACGTCGTCGTCGGTGACGATGACGAACTTGGTGTACATGAACTGGCGCAGGAACGACCACACCCCGAACATCACCCGCTTCGCGTGCCCCGGGTACTGCTTGCGCATGCTGACGATCGCCAGCCGGTAGGAGCAGCCCTCCGGCGGCAGGTAGAAGTCGACGATCTCCGGGAACTGCCGCTGCAGCAGCGGCACGAACACCTCGTTCAACGCCATCCCGAGCACCGCCGGCTCGTCCGGCGGGCGCCCGGTGTAGGTGCTGTGGTAGATCGCGTCGCTGCGCTGGGTCAGCCGCTCGACCGTGAACACCGGGAAGCGCTCGACCTCGTTGTAGTAGCCGGTGTGGTCGCCGAACGGCCCCTCGGGCGCGGTGTCGGCCGGGTCGAGGCTGCCCTCGAGCACGATCTCGGCGTGCGCCGGCACCTGCAGCCAGCCGCCGCAGGCGTCGCTGACCTCGCTCTTGCTGCCGCGCAGCAGCCCGGCGAAGGCGTACTCGGAGAGGGTGTCCGGCACCGGCGTCACCGCGCCGAGCAGCGTCGCCGGGTCGGCGCCGAGCGCGGCCGCCACCGGGAAGCGCTCGCCCGGCCGCGCCTGCTGCCAGTCGCGGAAGTCGAGCGCGCCGCCGCGGTGCGCCAGCCAGCGCATGATCACCCGGTTGCGGCCGATCACCTGCATCCGGTAGATGCCGAGGTTCAGCCGCTTGCGCGTCGGCCCGCGGGTGACCACCAGCGGCCAGGTGATCAGCGGCCCGGCGTCGCCGGGCCAGCAGGTCATCACCGGCAGCCGGCCGAGGTCGACGTCGGGGCCCTCGAACACCTGCTCGCGGCAGGGTGGGCGGTTGACGACCTTCGGCTGCATGTTCAGCACCTGGCGCAGCAGCGGCAGCTTGTCGAAGGCGTCGCGCAGCCCCGCCGGCGGCTCCGGCTCCTTCAGGTAGGCGAGCATCTCGCCGACCTCGCGCAGCGCCGCGGTGCTCTCGGCGCCGAGCGCCAGCGCGACCCGCGTGGTGGTGCCGAACAGGTTGGCCAGCACCGGCATGCGCTGCCCGGTCGGCTGCTCGAACAGCAGCGCCGGGCCGCCGCGGCGCAGCGCGCGGTCGCAGACCTCGGTCATCTCGAGATGCGGGTCGACCGCGACGCCGATGCGCTTGAGCTCGCCGCGGCGCTCGAGCTGGTCGAGGAACCCGCGCAGGTCCCGGTAGCTGGTCTCGGCCATCGTCTCCGCTCGTTGCCCGGTCCCTGGGGGGGTGCGACAATGCCCGCCCGCGACCACTTCCCGCCAGTATGTCCCAAGCGCCGCGAGCCCGTCATCCCGCCGGCCCGGCCCGTCACCGAGCCCGCCGGAGCGCCCCGTGCTGACGCTGCGCGAGGTCGCCTACGGCGTCGCCGGGCGACCGCTGCTCGACGGCGCCAGCCTGGTGCTCGAGCGCGGCGAGCGGGTCTGCCTGGTCGGCCGCAACGGCGCCGGCAAGTCGACCCTGCTGCGGCTGGTCGCCGGCGAACTGAACCCGGACCACGGCGAGGTGCTGCTGCGCCCGGGCGCGCGCGTGGGCGTGCTGCCGCAGGCGCTGGCCGGGACGCCCCCCGGCGACGTCTACGACGTGGTCGCGGCGGCGCTCGGCGACCGCGGCCAGCTGCTGGCGCGCTACCACGACCTCGGCGTGCAGCTGGCCCAGGCCGGCGACGAGGCGCGGCTGCTGGCGCGCCTCGCCGAGGTGCAGCACGCGCTCGAGCACAGCGGCGGCTGGCAGCTGCGGCACCGCGTCGAGGCGCTGCTCGACCGCCTCGCGCTGCGCGCCGAGGCGCCGTTCGCCCAGCTCTCCGGCGGCGAGCGCCGGCGCGTGCTGCTGGCCCGCGCGCTGGTCACCGAGCCCGACCTGCTGCTGCTCGACGAGCCGACCAACCACCTCGACCTGCCGGCGATCGCCGCGCTCGAGGAGGCGCTGCTGGCGTTCCCCGGCGCGCTGCTGTTCGTCACCCACGACCGCGCGCTGCTGCAGCGGCTGGCGACGCGCATCGTCGAGCTCGACCGCGGCAAGCTGACCAGCTTCCCCGGCGACTGGGCAGACTTCCGGCGCCGCCGCGACGCCGAGCTCGAGGCCGAGGCGCGCCGCGAGCGCGAGTTCGACCGGGTGCTGGCGCGCGAGGAGGCGTGGATCCGCCAGGGGATCAAGGCCCGGCGCACGCGCAAC
>DATCZX010000241.1:0-2921 GCA_036525695.1 Gammaproteobacteria bacterium
AGGTCGGCCAGCGCGCGCGCCACCGTGGCCACGGCGGCCGGCTCGATCTCGCCCTCGTAGGGGCAGCCGAGCACGCAGGAGACGTAGCCGCGGACCTGCAGCCCGAGGCGCAGCGCCTCGCTGCAGACCGGGCGGAAGCGCTCCAGGCTCTCCGCCACCGAGCAGTTGATGTTCTTGCGCGAGAAGCTCTCCGAGGCGGCGCCGAACACCGCGATCTCCTCGGCGCCGGCGGCCACCGCCGCCTCCAGCCCCTGCATGTTCGGCACCAGCACCGGGTAGCTGACGCCGGCGCGGCGGCGGATCCCGGCGAGCACCTCGGCGGTGCCGGCCATCTGCGGCACCCACTTCGGCGAGACGAAGCTGCCGACCTCGATCGCCGGCAGGCCGGCGGCGCTGAGGCGGTCGACCAGCTCGATGCGGGTGGCGACGTCGACGCTGACCGCCTCGTTCTGCAGGCCGTCACGCGGGCCGACCTCGACCAGGCGCACCCGCTCGGGCAGCGCGAGGTCCATTCAGCCGGCGCCCTGGCGCCAGGCCGGCGCGCGCTTGTCGAGGAACGCGCCGAGCCCCTCGCGCCCCTCGTCGCTGGCGCGCAGCCGGGTGATGCGCTCGGCGGTGTCGGCGATCATCGCCGCGTCGACCGGGCCGCGCGCGACGCGGAAGATCAGCTCCTTGCACTCGCCGATCGCGTTGGGGCCGTTCTGCGCCAGCTCGCCGAGCAGCGCGTCGCCGGTCGCCTGCAGCGCGTCTGCCGGCACCAGCTGGTGGACCAGCCCGAGCCGGTGCGCCTCGGCGGCGTCGAAGCGCTCGGCGGTCAGCAGGTAGCGGCGCGCGGCGCGCTCGCCGATCGCCGCGACCACGTACGGGCTGATCACCGCCGGGATGATGCCGAGGCGGACCTCGGTCAGCGCGAACTTCGCCTCGGGGACCGCGAGCACGATGTCGCAGCAGGCGACCAGGCCGACGCCGCCGCCGAACGCCGCGCCCTGCACCAGCGCCAGGGTCGGCTTGTTCAGCCGGTTCAGCGTCCGCAGCATCTCGGCCAGGCGCTGCGCGTCGGCGCGGTTCTCGGCGGTGGAGTAGCCGGCGACGCGGCGCATCCAGTTCAGGTCGGCGCCGGCGGAGAAGCTGCGCCCGCTCGACTGCAGCACCACCGCGCGGCACGCCGGGTCGGCCTCGAGCGCGCGCAGCGCCGCGGTCAGGCGGGCGATCAGGTCGTCGTCGAAGGCGTTGTGGACGGCCGGGCGGTTCAGCGTCAGCCGGGTGACGCCGTCGGTTCCGTGGTCGACCAGCAGGGGGGCATCGCTCATGCATCGCGCTCCGTTGGTGCGGGGCGTGCGGGCGGCGTGCCCCGGAGGGGTGTCGGGGAGGTCGGGTTGCCGTCAGGCGGTCGAGGCCGAGGCCTTCTTGGCGCGCAGCGCCTCGCGCACCGCGCGCTCGGCCGTGTCGAGCTCGTGCAGCACCGCCTCGACGTCGTGCCGCTGCTGCTCGAGGATCGCGCGCCGCTCCTTGATCTTGGCCAGGAAGTACTGCATCTGCGCCTGCTCGCCGAGCTCCTGGTCGTAGAGCTCGAACAGGACCTTGGTCTCGCTCAGCGGGAAGCCGAGCCGCTTGCCGCGCAGGATCAGTTTCAGCCGCACGCGGTCACGCCGCGTGTAGACCCGCCGCCGTCCCTCGCGGCCCGGGGTCAGCAGCCCCTGGTCCTCGTAGAAGCGGATCGCCCGCGGGGTGACGTTGAACTCCTTGGCGAGTTCGGTGATGGTAAATGTCTTGTCCATGCCCGGTATCCGTACGGTGGGCATACAATACTTCCTCTTTACGTAAACGTAAAGTAAACGCGGCCGGCCACGGCCGCCGCCGGAACCGCGGGAGCCAGCATGACCGACGCCGTCGCCGACAGCCTCGATTACCCCCTTCCCGGCCTGCCCGAGCCGGGCGGGGCGCTCGAGGTCGCCCCCGGGCTGTTCTGGCTGCGCATGCCGCTGCCGTTCGCGCTGGACCACATCAACCTGTGGCTGCTGCGCGACGGCGACGGCTGGACCGTGGTCGATACCGGCTACGCGCTGGAGCAGACCTGTGCGCTGTGGGAGCAGCTGCTCGCCGAGGTGGTCGCCCCGGCGCCGGTGCGCCGGATCATCGTCACCCACTTCCATCCCGACCACGTCGGGCTCGCCGCCTGGTTGGCAGAGCGCTGCGCGGCGCCGGTGTGGATGACGGCCGGCGAGTTCCTGATGGCGCAGTGGGTGTTCAACGACGGCGGCATCGGCGACTTCCCGATCCAGGACCGCTTCTTCCGCAGCCACGGCCTGCCGCCGGCGCGGCTGGCGCCGCTGACCAGCCGTGGCAACCCGTACCGGCGCGGCGTGCCGGCGCTGCCGCACCACTACCGGCGCCTGCAGGAGGGCGACCGGGTGCGCATCGGCGAGCGCAGCTGGCAGGTGATCACCGGCTTCGGCCACTCGCCGGAGCACGCCGCGCTCTACTGCGCCGAGGAGCGCCTGCTGATCTCCGGCGACCAGGTGCTGCCGAAGATCACCACCAACATCGGCGTCTGGCACACCGAGCCGGAGGACGACCCGCTCGGCCGCTACCTGCGCTCGCTGCGCCGCTACGAGCCGCTCGCGGCGGACACCCTGGTGCTGCCGTCGCACGGCCGGGTGTTCCGCGGCCTGCACGCCCGGCTGGCGGCACTGCACCGCCACCACGAGCAGCGCCTGGACGAGGTGCTGGCCGCCTGCAGCGCGCCGCTGACCGCGGCCGACCTGCTCGGGGTGCTGTTCCGGCGGGAACTCGACCTGCACCAGCTGCGCTTCGCGATGGGCGAGGCGATCGCCCACCTGCACCACCTCTGGCATGCCGGGCGCCTGCTGCGCGAGGTCGCCGCCGACGGCGTCCACCGCTTCCACCGCGCCTGACGAGAC
>DATCZX010000242.1:0-3279 GCA_036525695.1 Gammaproteobacteria bacterium
AGCAGCGGTGCGCCGCTCATGGCGCGGGGATCCCGGCGACGTGCGCGCGCAGCCGGGGGGCGACCTGCTCCGGGGTCACGCTGGGCCGCGGCAGGTCGGGCAGCGCGCCCGGGTGCACCGGCAGGTGGGCGAAGCGCGGCCCGCTCGCCGGCGCGGCGAGCCAGGCACGCAGCGCGGCAGGATCCCCCAGCCGGGTCGCCTCGGCGTAGCCGCAGCCGGCGGCGAGCGCCGGGAAGTCGACCCACGGTGACGCGGTCGGCTGGCCCCCGGTCGATTCGTGGATGCCGTTGTCGAGCAGCAGGTGGACCAGGTTCGGCGGCGCCAGCTGGCCGATCGTGCTGAGCACGCCGAGGCGCATCAGCAGCGCGCCGTCGCCGTCCAGCGCGAGCACGCGCAGGTCGGGCCGGGCCAGCGCCAGGCCGAGCGCGAGCGAGGCGACGCAGCCCATCGAGCCGACCATGTAGAACTGGTTGGCGCGGTCGTCGAGCGCGTACAGCTCGCGCCCGGCGTAGCCGGTGGTGGCGAGCAGCACGTCGCGCGGCCCGGCGGCCTGCTGCACGGCGGCGAGGAACTCGGCGCGCGTGGTGACGGGTGCGGCCGGCAGTGCCGCGGGCTTCGGTGCGCGTGGTGGCGGCTGCGACCGCGGCGCCGGCAAGCCGCTCTTCGCGACGACGCCCTTGCGCACCACCAGCGCCTGGCCGAGGCCGTTGGCAAGCCCGGCACCGGCCTCGGCCAGCACCCGGTCGGCCTCCGCCTCGATACCCGGCAGGTACTGCCACGGGTACTGCATCAGCTCGAGCAGGTCGGTGGTGATCCGCCCCATCAGCGCGTGCTGCGGCTCGTCGGCCGGCCCGTCCGGGTCGCCGCGCAGCGTCACCACCAGCAGCAGCGGGATCGCGCAGGTCTGCGCCAGCGAGGTCAGCGGGTTGACCGCGTTGCCGAGGCCGGAGTTCTGGAACATCACCACCGGGCCGCGGCCGCCGAGCCAGGCGCCGCAGGCGATGGCCACCGCGTCGCCCTCGTTGGCCGCGGTGACGAACGGCGCCGCGCCGCTGGCGGCGACGTGGTCGAACAGCGGGGTCAGGTAGGAGCAGGGCACGCTGGCGTAGAAGTCGCGCCCGTGGCGCGCGGCCTCCGCGACGAAGCGGGCGGGATCGAGGGTCATCAGAAGGTCCCCGCGTTGACCACGTCGCTGAGGCTGTCGACGTCGAGCCAGTGGCCGCTGGTGTAGAGCACGCGCAGCGTCTCGCCGCGCTCGACCAGGCGGTTGAACAGCGTGAACAGCTTGGCCTCGCGCTGGCCCGGCTCCGCCAGCAGCTCGTCGAGCACCTGGCGCACCCGCGGCAGTATGCGCGGTGCAATCTTCAGGAAGCCCATCCACTCGCCGTGGATCGTCTCGGCCGGCAGCGCCTCGTCCATCCGCTCGAGCTGCACGCGCCCGTTCAGCGTGCGCCGGGAGTAGGGCTCGCTGCAGGTCACGTAGTCGGCCGGACGCTCGCGGTTGGCGCTCGCCTGCCAGCTCTCGTCGACCAGCAGCACCAGGTCGTCCGGGGTCTCCAGCAGCCACGGCACCAGGAAGCCGTGGAACAGCACGTCGCCGTAGCTGACGATCAGCGGGCCGTCGTCGCGCACCGCGCGCAGGCCGAGGCCGAGCGAGACCAGCTCGCCGGTGCTGGCCCAGTCGTCGTTGTCGACGTACTTCACCCCGGGCAGGTTGACGTGCTGCTTGCCGAAGCCGCGCACCACGCTGATCCGCGTCACCCCCTGCAGGCGGTAGGTCTCGAGCGCGCGCCCGAGCAGCGGCTCGCCGTCGATCGGGATCATCGCCTTGGGCGCCTCCGCGGTCAGCTCGCCGAAGCCCTCGCCCTGGGTCGCGGCGAGGACCAGCGCTTGCGCGTTCTGGCTGCCGGCCGGCAGGTAGCGGCGTTCCGCCTCCTCGAGCTCGTCGGCGCCCTGGATGCGGAACACCTCGGCCATCGGTGCGATGCGCCCGTCGACACGTGCGGCGTAGCCGTCGCGACGCAGCTCCTGCGCGGTCTGCTGCATCGCGGTGACCGACGCGCGCAGCAGCTGGTTGGCCCAGATCACCAGCGACACGCCGGCCTCCTGGAACACCTCGGTCGGCGTCGCGCAGTAGCGCGTCGGCACGATCACCACCGGGCAGCGGCGGTCCCAGGCGCGCATGAAGGCGAGGATCTCGTCGGCGGTGTTGCGCCCGGAGTGGACCAGCACCGCGTCGGCGCCGGCGGCGTGGTAGGCCTCGGCGCGGCGCAACGCCTCGTCGAGCCCGAGCCCGGCGATGAAGGCCTCGATCCGCGCCACGATGCTGAAGTCGGGGTCCGTCTGCGCGTCCTTGCCGGCCTTGAGCTTGCCGCAGAACTCGTCGATGTCGGCCAGCGCCTGCTGCTCGCCGCCGAGGAAGCTGTTGGTCTTCGGGAACAGCTTGTCCTCGATGCAGACCGCGGCGACCCCGCGCTGCTCGAGCTTGCGCACCAGCCGGCGCAGGTTGTTGAAGTTGCCGTAGCCGGTGTCGCCGTCGAGCATGATCGGGATGCTCGTGGCATCGGCCATGAACTCGAGCATGTCGACCACCTGGGTCCAGCTCGCCTCGTTGTTGTCGCGCACGCCGAACTGCGCCGACAGCGAGAAGCCGCTGCCCCAGATGCCGTGGAAACCGGCCTCCTCGACGATCTTGGCGCTGAGGCCGTTGTGCGCCTCGCAGATGAACTCGAGCTCCGGGGAGGCGAGCATCTGGCGGAAGCGTTGGGTCTTGGTCATCATGCGAAGGAGACTCGTGCGACTGGTCTTGCTTGGCTAGCGTGCTGTTTCACGAAGATTACTACCCAGGTTTTTATAAGATTGACAAAGCCGTAAGCCAAACTTGTCAAACCAATGCATCCCGTAATCATCTGCTGGAGGTCGCAGTTTGAATTTCGCGATCATCATTGCCAGCTCCTGGGGCGGCGTGAGGCCGTTTTCCAGTTGCCAGCTTGACGAGCGCAGAGGCCGTAAATGCTTCATTTGAATGCAATCGAACACCGAAGGCTGCAGCCCGAACACCGGTGATGACCAGAGGATATCCAGTCCCCAGCCACTCTCCGATTCAGCAAAATACTCTCGGCACTTGTTCAGTGCCATCTGGCTAAATACCGGCGCCATGACCTCGACCAGCGGTACATTTCGAGGTCTGGTAGAGCACGCATTAGTCCAAGCCCGATGAAGGAATTTCCAAGACGAAACACTGTCACAGCTCAAGGCTGGTTGATACAGCGAGCTATC
>DATCZX010000243.1:0-5940 GCA_036525695.1 Gammaproteobacteria bacterium
GGGGCGAGGCGTTCTACGACCAGATCTCCGCCCTGCACAAGGCGGTGCGTGGCACGTCGCCCGACGCGGCGCTCTACTGGCTGGCGCGCATGCTCGACGGCGGCTGCGACCCACTCTACATAGCACGGCGCACGGTGCGCATGGCCAGCGAGGACATCGGCAACGCCGACCCGCGGGCGCTGCAGATCGCGCTCGACGCCTGGGACGTGCAGGAGCGGCTCGGCAGCCCGGAGGGCGAGCTGGCGCTGGCGCAGGCGGTCGTCTACCTCGCCTGCGCGGCGAAGAGCAATGCCGTCTACAGCGCCCTCGGCGCGGCGCGCGCCGACGTGCAGCGCTACGGCTCGCTCGAGGTGCCGCTGCACCTGCGCAACGCGCCGACCCGGCTGCTGCGCGACCTCGGCCATGCCGACGGCTACCGCTACGCCCACGACGAGGGCGACGGCTACGCCGCCGGCGAGCGCTACTTCCCCGACGGCATGCCCGAGCCGCGCTACTACGCCCCGGTGCCGCGCGGCCTGGAGCGGCAGATCGGCGACAAGCTGGCCGACTTGCGCCGCCGCGATGCCGCGGCACGCGACGGGGAGGGCGGGTGAGCGGGCTGCTCGCGGTCGCCTTCGGCGGGGCCTGCGGCGCGCTGCTGCGCTACGGCGTCGCCAACGGCGTGCACGGCCTGCTCGGGCGCGCGTTCCCGTACGGCACGCTGACCGTCAACGTGTCCGGCTGCCTGCTGGTGGGCCTGCTCTACGTGCACCTGATCGAGCGCTCGGCGCTCGCCCCGGAATGGCGCCTCGGGCTGCTGGTCGGCGTGCTCGGCGCGTTCACCACCTTCTCCAGCTTCGCGCTGGAGACCCTGGCGCTGGTCGAGCAGGGCGAGCCGCTGCGCGCCCTGGTCAACATCCTGGCCAGCGTGGTCACCTGCCTGGTCGCCTGCTGGCTCGGGCTGCAGCTGGGGAGGAGCCTGTGAGCGTCACCGAGATCCTCGTCGTGCGGGTCTACCTGACCGAGCGCAAGGCGCACCTCGACCGCCTGGTGACCCACCTGCGCGACGTCGAGCAGGTGCGCGGGCTGACGGTGTTCCGCGCCGTCGCCGGCTTCGGCCCGTCCGGCCACGTCCACGCGGCGCACCTGGTCGAGCTCGCCGCCGACCTGCCGCTGGTGGTGGAATTCTTCGACACCCCGGCACGGGCGCGCGCCGCACTGGCGCAGATCCGTACCTGGCTTCCCCCCGGCCCGGTGATCAGCTGGGCCGCCGCACTGGAACAGGAACCCGCATCCGATGCTTGACCCGAGACGACTGCGCACCGACCTCGCCGGCGTGGTGGCCGGCCTCGCCCGCCGGGGCGTGGCCTTCGACGAGGCGCGCTTCAACGCGCTGGAAGGCGAGCGCAAGCAGCTGCAGGTGCGCACCGAGGAGCTGCAGGCCGAGCGCAACCGCCGCTCGAAGGCGATCGGCCAGGCCAAGGCGCGCGGCGAGGACGCGGCCCCGCTGCTCGCCGAGGTGGCCCGCTTCGGCGAGGAGCTGAAGCAGGCCAGCGCCCGGCTCGACGTCCTGCAGCAGGAGCTGCAGGCGTTCCTGCTGGAGATCCCGAACCTCCCCGACGCCAGCGTGCCGGACGGGGCGGACGAGGCGTCGAACCTGGAGCTGCGGCGCTGGGGCGAGCCGCCGGCCTTCGACTTCACCCCGCTCGACCACGTCGCCGTCGGCGAGCAGCTCGGCCTGCTCGACCTCGAGGCCGCGGCGAAGCTGACCGGCGCCCGCTTCGCGGTGCTGCGCGGCCCGCTGGCGCGGCTGCAGCGCGCGCTGACCCAGTTCATGCTCGACCTGCACACCGGCGAGCACGGCTACACCGAGACCTACGTGCCCTACCTGGTCAACGCCGAGAGCCTGACCGGCACCGGCCAGCTGCCGAAGTTCGCCGCCGACCTGTTCCACCTCGAGGGCGAGCCCGGCTACTACCTGATCCCGACCGCCGAGGTGCCGGTCACGAACCTGGTCCGCGACGCCATCGTCGACGCGCTGCCGCTGAAGTTCGTCTGCCACACGCCGTGTTTCCGCAGCGAGGCCGGCTCGCACGGCAAGGACACGCGCGGCCTGATCCGCCAGCACCAGTTCGAGAAGGTCGAGCTGGTGCAGATCGTCCCCGCCGCGGACTCCTACGCCGCGCTCGAGGCCCTGACCGGCCACGCGGAGACGGTGCTGCAGCGGCTCGGCCTGCCGTACCGCGTGGTCGCGCTGTGCGGCGGCGACCTCGGCTTCTCCTCGGCCAAGACCTACGACATCGAGGTCTGGCTGCCCGCGCAGCAGCGCTACCGCGAGATCTCCTCGTGCAGCAACTTCGAGGAGTTCCAGGCGCGCCGGCTGCAGGCGCGCTGGCGCAACCCGGCGACCGGCAAGCCGGAGCTGGTGCACACGCTGAACGGCTCCGGGCTGGCGGTCGGGCGCACGCTGGTGGCGATCCTCGAGAACTTCCAGGACGGCGCCGGCCGCGTGCGCGTCCCGGAGGCGCTGCGCCCGTACCTCGGCGGCCTGGAACGGATCGGCTAACCCGAAAGCGGTATTGCCCGGCGCGCCGGCGCCACGCAAGGTTCCGCCAGGCCCAACAGGCAACCCAGGCGATGGATTTCCTTCCTGTTTTCCTCGATCTGCGCGACCACCGCTGCCTCGTCGTCGGTGGCGGCGAGGTGGCCGAGCGCAAGACCGGCCTGCTGCTGCGCGCCGGGGCCGCGGTGACCGTGATCGCCCCGCAGCTGTGCCAGGGGCTGCGCCGGCGGGTCGCCGACGGCGCGGTCACGCACCACGCCCGGCGCTACGCCGAGGGCGACCTCGACGGCTGCCGGCTGGCCTTCGCCTGCACCGACGACCGCGCGGTCAACGCGGAGGTGTCCAGGGCGGCGCAGGCGCGCAACATCCCGGTCAACGTCGCCGACGACCCGGCGCTGTGCAGCTTCATCATGCCGTCGATCATCGACCGCTCGCCGATCGTCGCCGCGGTCTCCACCGGCGGCGCCTCGCCGGTGCTGGCGCGGCTGATCCGGATGCGCCTCGAGCAGCTGATCCCGACCACGCTCGGACGCCTGGCCGGGTTCACCGCCAGCTTCCGCGACCAGGTCAAGGCGCGCTTCGCCAGCGGCCGCGAGCGCAAGGCGTTCTGGGAGGCGGTGCTGCAGGGGCCGATCGCCGAGCGGGTGCTGGCGGGCCAGGAACCGGCCGCACGCAAGATGCTCGAGCAGGCGCTGGCCAGCTCGTCGCTGGCGGTCGGCGGCGAGGTCTACCTGGTCGGCGGCGGTCCCGGCGACCCCGACCTGCTCTGCTCGCGGGCGCTGCGCCTGATGCAGCAGGCCGACGTGGTGGTCTACGACCGCCTGGTGTCGCAGGCCGTGCTCGACCTGACCCGGCGCGATGCCGAGCGGCTCTACGTGGGCAAGGAGCGCGACCGCCACGCGCTGCCGCAGGAGGAGATCAACGCGCTGCTCGCGCGGCTGGCCAAGGAGGGCAAGCGGGTGCTGCGGCTGAAGGGCGGCGACCCGTTCATCTTCGGCCGCGGCGGCGAGGAGATCGAGACGCTGATGGAGGAGGGGGTGCCGTTCCAGGTGGTCCCCGGGATCACCGCGGCCGCCGGCTGCGCCGCCTACGCCGGCATCCCGCTGACCCACCGCGACTACTCGCAGGCCTGCCTGTTCGTCACCGGTCACCTGAAGGACGGCACCGCCGACCTGAACTGGACGGCGCTGGCCCAGCCGCACCAGACCGTGGTGATCTACATGGGCCTGAACGCCCTGCCGATCGTCTGTCGCGAGCTGCAGGGGCACGGCATGCCGGCGGAGACGCCGATCGCGCTGATCGAGAAGGGCACCACGCCGGAACAGCGGGTGATCATCGGCACGCTGGCCGACATGCCGGAGCGCGTCGCCGGTGCCAGCGTGCGCGCGCCGACGCTGATCATCGTCGGCGAGGTGGTGCGCCTGCACGAGCGGCTCGCCTGGTTCGAACCCGGGGACTGAGCGCGCCGCTGCGGCAAGCCGCGGTTGCGGCAGTTTCGGCCGGGATGGCATGCTGCCGGGCGCCGTTGGTGCCACGGCCGCCAACCATCACAACCGGCACCCTGGGTCAGGCATGGAACTCCCGCAATCGCCCGAGCAGGGCGCGCCAGGCAACGCCTGGGCGCAGGCACTCCCGTTCCACTACGGCTGGGTGATCGCGTTCTCCGGCACGCTGACGGTGCTCGCCTGCCTCGGCATCGGGCGTTTCTCGCTCGGCATGCTGCTGCCGTCGATGGGCGCCGACCTCGGGCTCAGCTACGCGCAGATGGGGCTGATCAGCACCGGCAACTTCGTCGGCTACCTGCTCGCGGTGCTCGGCTGCGGCTGGCTGGTGGCCCGGCGCGGCGCGCGCTGGGTGATCTTCGCGGCGCTGCTGACCGTCGCGGGGACCATGCTGCTGATCGCGGCCAGCGACGCGTTCGTCGTCATCCTGCTGCTCTACCTGGTCACCGGCATGGGCAGCGGCGCCGCCAACGTGCCGATCATGGGGCTGGTCTCGCACTGGTTCGGCAAGCGCCGGCGCGGCCGCGCGGCCGGCCTGATGGTGATCGGCAGCGGCTTCGCGATCATGGGCAGCGGGCTGCTGATCCCGGCGGTCAACGCGCAGTGGGGCGCCAGCGGCTGGCGCTACGGCTGGCTGTTCCTCGGCCTGACCGCGCTGGCGATCGCGCTGCTCTGCGGCTTCCTGCTGCGCAACGACCCGCGCGAGCTCGGCCTGCACCCGCTCGGCGACGACCCGGCCGGCGGGCCCGCGGCAGCGCCGGTGCCGCTCTCCGCGGCCGCGCGGCGCCGGGTCCTCGCGCACCTCGGCACGATCTACTTCCTGTTCGGCTTCACCTACGTGATCTACGCCACCTTCATCGTCACCACGCTGGTGCAGGAGCGCGGTTTCAGCGAGGCCGTCGCCGGCCGCTTCTGGTTCTGGGTCGGTTTCCTCAGCCTGTTCTCCGGCCCGGTGTTCGGCTGGCTCTCCGATCACGCCGGGCGGCGCATCGGCCTGGCCGCGGTGTTCGCGCTGCACGCCACCGCCTACCTGCTGGTCGGCCTGCCGCTGCCGGAACCGTTCCTGTACCTATCCATCGCGCTGTTCGGTCTCGGCGCCTGGAGCATCCCGGGGATCATGGCGGCGACCGTCGGTGACTACCTGGGACCGCAGCACGCGGTGGTCGCCTTCGGCACCATCACCTTCATCTTCGGTTTCGGCCAGATCAGCGGCCCGGCGCTGGCGGGGCTGATCGCGGAGCTCGTCGGCAGCTTCGCGCCGAGTTACCTGATGGCCGCCGGGCTGGCCACCGCCGCGCTGCTGCTGTCGCTGCTGCTGCGACCGCCGGAGCAGCCGCAGGCGTGAACCGCGGCACGCTCGCGGCATTGAGTTCCTGACCGGGCAGGCACTAGGCTTGCCCGAGACCCCACCAGCGGAGAACCGGCATGGCCATCGGCGGCTTCTGTGGCGAGTGCGCCTTCTGGCGCTACGAGCAGAACGTGCAGCTGCAGACCGACACCGAGCGAGACGGCTTCGGCGTCTGCGAGCGGATCGAGCAGATGAACAGCAACCGGATGCGCGCCCTGGCCCGCGCCGACGACGAGTTCGCCTGCCTGGAGACGCGCGCCGAGTACGGCTGCGTGCTGTTCCAGTCGCGCTAGCGCTGCGGCGCGCGGCGCAGCAGCACGTAGAGCGCGCCGGCACCCCCGTCCTGGGGCTGCGCCGGGCTGCTGGCGAGCACCGCCGGGTGCTCGTCGAGCCAGCCCGGGAGAGCCGCGCGCAGCACCCCCAGCCCGTGCGCGTTGCCACGGCCGACGCCGTGGATCAGCAGCACGCAGCGGCGGCCGTCGGCCAGGGCCTGGTGCAGGAAGCGCTCGACGGTGCGCCTGGCCGAGTCGCGCGTGTGCCCGTGCAGG
>DATCZX010000244.1:0-3030 GCA_036525695.1 Gammaproteobacteria bacterium
CTTCATGACCGGCCTCTCCGCAGTGTCGCCTCGTCGTTGGCGCACCCTGTCTGTCTCTGTGCGGCTCGGTGAGCCTGCGTATCCAGGGGATTCTGATGCTTCATGACAGGCCTCTCCGCGGTGCGACGTGGCGCACCAGGAAATCGGGGTTGTGCGCGAGGATGCGCGCGTAGACCGACAGCCCGAGGTCGATCCAGTCGCGCATCAGCGTGCAGTAGTGCAACGTCGGCTGCAGCGGGTCGCCGTGGCGCGCGTAGGCCTCGTGGTAGCAGCCGCCGGCGCACAGGTGGCGGATGCGGCAGGTCGCGCAGTCGCTGCCGTCGCGCGTCGCCGCGGTCTCCAGGAAGCGCCCGAGCCGCGCCCGGTCGATCCCCGTCGCGACCGAGCCGAACGCCGGCATCTCGCTGCCGACGAAGCGGTGGCACAGGTGCAGGTCGCCGCCGCCGTCGAGCGCGAGCATGCCGAGCCCGGCGCCGCACGGCAGCACCTTGCGCGTGCCCTCGTGCAGGTCGGTGATCACCTGGTGCATGTTGCTGAAGCCGCTGTTGCGGTCGGCGAGCGCCGCGTCCAGGTACTCCTCGCCGAGCGTGCACAGCCCGGCGAACACCTCGGCCAGCCCGGCGTCGTCGAGGCGCAGGCGGTCGTCGTCGGCGGCGGTCACCGGGGCGAAGCCGACCTCGAAGAAGCCGAGCTCGTCGCGCAGGTGGCGGTGGATCGCCACCACGTCGGTGTTGCCGGCGGCCAGCGTGACCCGGGCGCCGACCGGGCGGGAGCGGTAGCGCTCGAGCAGCCGGCGCACCCGCGCGCTGACCAGCGCGTGGGTGCCGCTGCCGCCGACCGTGCGCCGGTGCAGGTCGTGCGCGTTGGCCGGGCCGTCGATGCTGACGGTGACGCCGAAGCGGTGGGCGTCGAGCCAGTCGACGGTGGCGTCGTCGAGCAGCGTCGCGTTGGTGGTCAGCGACAGGTCGAGCGCCATGCCGCTCTCGGCGCAGCGGGTCTCGGCGTAGTCGGTGACCTGGCGGATCAGGTCGAGCGCGAGCAGCGGCTCGCCGCCGAAGAAGACCAGGTTGACGCGGCCGCGCCCGGCGGCCTGGCGCAGCAGCAGGTCGACCCCCTGCTGCGCGGTGGCCAGCTCCATCTTGCGGCCGGCCGAGGGCTTCGCCAGGTCCTCCTTGTAGCAGTAGTGGCAGGCGAGGTTGCAGCCGGTGTTGACGTTCAGCACCAGCGTGCTCAGCGGGTAGTCGTTGATGGTCACCGGCGGCGCCAGCGGCGCGCGCGCGTCGGCATCGCGCAGCAGGTCGAGGCGCAGGAACTCCTGCACCGTGTCGGCTACGGCGTCGGCGTCGAGCCGCCCGGCGAAGCGCTGCTCGAGGTCGGCGGCGGCCACGGTCGGGGTCTCGCGGCAGCGGTCGAGCACCGCGCCGGCGACCTCGTCGAGCTCGAACACCGCGGTGGTCGGCACGTGCAGCAGCACGCGACGGCCGTCGACGCCGACCTCGTGCAGGTTCTCGGTGACCAGGCGTAGTCCGCTCATCGGTTGTCCTCTGCGCAGCGGCGGGGTGTTCCAGCGCTGCACGGTGACGATCAGGTGACCGCTGCCCTCGAGCGTGCGCCCGCCGTCGGCGACGCTGGCGACGACGGTCAGGTCGCCGACGTTGTTGGTCGACATCGGGCGCTGCGGGTTCATCCCGGCCGGGCCGGGCTGGAACAGGCCGCGCTGGTCGATCCGCCCGGCGTACTTCGCGTCCTCCATCGCCTCGGCGGCCTCGCCGTTGTTCGCGGTCGACCAGCTCGCCGGGAACACGCCGACGCGCAGGTCGTCGTCGGTGCCGGGCTCGCCGTCGGGGCCGTTGAGGTAGCCGACCGCCTGGAACTGCGCCATCACCGGCGCCAGCGGGCCGTCGTTGCCGCCGACCCGGGCGATGGTGCGCGGCGGCTCGACGCGCACCGAGTCGAGCGCCTGGTAGACGGTCAGCCGGCCGAAGCCGGTGGCCGCGCCGACGCGGGCGTTGCGCGGCCCCGGTGCGGTGTCGGCGGCGGCCGTCACCTCGACGGTGACCCCCGCCGGGGTGCGCTCGAGCACCCGCTCGACGCGGATGCCGGGGCCGAACTCCAGCGTGCCGTCGAGGCCGCTGCCGATCAGCTTCAGCGTGCCGGTGGTGCCGGCCTTCAGGTAGGCCGGCTGGATCTCCAGGATCTCGGCCGGCGCGCCCTGGCGCACCGCGCGCAGGTCGCCACCGAGCTCCTCGGCGTCGGCCAGGAACCAGCGCCCGGCGAGGTGGTTGCCGTCGGCGGAGAGCGCGTAGACCTCGTGCACGCTGTCGCCGCCGAAGTCGGCGTTGCCGCGCCACTCGTGGCCGGTGTAGAGGATCGCCAGCCCGGCGCCGCTGACCCGGGTGCCGTCGGCGTAGGCGAGGTCGTAGCCGACCCGGTAGCGGTCGCCGCCGTCGGCGGCGACCGTCATGGTGCCGGCGTAGCTGCCGCGACCGGGGCGCTCGCCGGCGACGCTCCAGCTGCCGGCGAGGTCGGCCGGCTGGCGCTGCTGCCACGCCCGCCACTCCGGGGTCTGCAGCGGGAAGGCGGCGGCGAGCTTGTCCGGCACCTCGGTGGTGGCGATCTCCCACCAGGGGCGGTCGCGGGAGAGTGCCTGGTACTCGATGGTCGGCCACTGGCCGAGGTGGGTGTGCGAGAGCTTCAGCCACTCGTCGCGGTCGCGGCGCTGCAGGCCGAAGCGGGCGTAGGTGTGGCAGCGGGCGCACATCTCGGTCAGCTGCGGGTCGCGCTCCGGCTCGACCAGCCCCGGCCGCCGCTCGAGCACGTCGCGGTACGGCGCCGCCTCGCCCGGCGCCAGCCCCTGGGTGTCGGCCAGGTGCTTGACCAGCGTGGCGCGCTCGTCGGCGCCGAGCCGGACCTGGTACCAGAGCTGCATCCGCACCAGGTTCATGTCCCAGCCTTCCGGCGTCTTGCGCAGGTTGCTGAGGCGCGCGTAGCCGCCGCCGGGCTGGCGCTCGTGGCAGGCGGAGCAGTGCT
>DATCZX010000245.1:0-6373 GCA_036525695.1 Gammaproteobacteria bacterium
GGGTTTCCGCAGCCGTGGGTTCCGCTGGCGCCTGCGCTTGCGCTGGGCGTGCGGCAGGCTGCGCCGAACTGGCGGTCGGCTGCGGCTGCGGCCGCGCTGGCGGCGTCGCGTCCGGCGGGGCCGGCTGCGGGCGCGCGGGAGGGCGCGAAGGCGCTCGCGGTGGGCGTGCCTGGGGATTCGCCGGTGGCTCAGCCGGGGTCTCGCGCGGCGCGCGCCGGCTCCCGACCACGCGGGGTTCGCTGATATCGAACTCGTCCTCGGCGCGGATCACCTGCTCGATCAGCGCGAGATCGTCCTCGAGCACATCGAAGCCGTCCTTGGAGCCCCGCCGTCCCGGGCGGATCGGCTCGGCCCGGCGGGCCTGCTCGCGGCGGTGGACGCGCAAGCGGTCCCAGGCGAACACCCCGACCACCAGCAGCACACCTGCCACCAGCAGCACGATGCGGAAGAGGTCCGTGTCCATGCGTGCCTCCTGTAGCTGCCTGGCGCGGCCTCAGCCCACCGCCATCTTGACCGCCTCGCCGACGTCGACCGAGACCAGCCGGGAGACGCCCGGCTCGTTCATGGTCACGCCGAGCAGCTGCCGCGCCAGTTCCATGGTCACCTTGTTGTGGGTGATGAAGACGAACTGCACCTTCTCCGCCATCTCGCCGACCATGTCGCAGAAGCGCCCGACGTTGGCCTCGTCGAGCGGCGCGTCGACCTCGTCGAGCATGCAGAAAGGGGCCGGGTTGAGCTGGAAGATGCTGAACACCAGCGCCACCGCGGTCAGCGCCTTCTCGCCGCCGGAGAGCAGGTGGATGGTGCTGTTGCGCTTGCCCGGCGGGCGCGCCATCACCGTCACCCCGGTGTCGAGCAGGTCGGCGCCGGTCAGCTGCAGGTAGGCGTGACCGCCGCCGAACAGGCGCGGGAACAGCACCCCGAGCTGGGAGCTGACCTTCTCGAAGGTCTCGCGGAAGCGGTTGCGGGTCTCGCGGTCGATCTTGCGGATCGCCTCCTGCAGCGTCTCCAGCGACTCGGTGATGTCGGCGTTCTGGCTGTCCAGGTACTGCATCCGCTCGCTCAGCTCGCGGTACTCGTCGATCGCCGCGAGGTTGATCGCGCCCAGCCGCTGGATGCTCGCGACCAGGCCGTCGAGCCGCTCCTGCCACGCCGCCGGGGCGGCCTCGTCGGGCAGCGCCTCGAGCAGCTCGGCGCGGTCGAAGCCGGACTCGGTGATCTGCTCGCGCAGCGTGTCGCCGCGCACGCGCAGCTCGCCGCAGCGCAGGCGCGTCTCCTCGTGCAGGCCGCGACGCTGGTCGACCGTCTGCTCGGCGCGCTGCCGCGCCTGCTCCGCGCCGCGGATGCCCGCCTCGATCGACTCCAGCTCGCGGCGCGCGCTGCCGAGCTGGGCCTCGACCTCGAGGCGCTGCGCCAGCAGCCGCTCGAGTTCCTGCTGGCGCGCGGTCTGCGGCGCGACCCCGGCCTCGAGGCTGGCGCGCAGCTCGACCAGGCGCTCGCCGAGGCGCTCGTCCTGGGTCGCCATGCGCTCGAGGTTCTGCAGCGTCGACTGGCGGCTGCTGCGCAGCGACTCGGCGCGCAGCGCCAGCTGGTGCGCCTGGTCGCGGTCGGCCTGGGCGGCCTGGCGCGCCTGCTCGAGCGCCCCGCGCAGCGCGTCGCGCCGGGCGTCGAACGCCTCGCGCTGGCCGGCCAGCTGCTCCATCGACTCGAGCGCGCGGTGCAGCGCCGAGCGCGACTCGGCCAGCGCCTCGGCACAGTGCCGGTCCTCGACCTCGAGCTCGTCGAGCTCGCCGCGCACCCCGGCGAGGCGGGCGCGCAGCTGCTCGAGACGCGCGCGGCGGTCGCCGCTGCGGCTGTTCAGGTCGGCCAGCGCGCGGTGGTCCTGCTGCAGCTGCCGCTGCAGCGCCTCGCGCTGGCCCTCGTGCTCGCGCCAGGCGTCGCGCAGCTCGGCGTGGCGGGCCTCGGCGCTGGCGATCCCGGACTCCAGCGTCGCCAGCGACTGCTCCAGCTCGCGCAGCTCCTGGCCGCGCGCGAGCACGCCGGTGCGCTCGTCGCGCTCGCGCGCGACGCGCAGCCAGTCGGGGCCGAACCAGAGGCCGTCGCGGGTCACCACCGACTCGTGCGCGGCGAGGCGACCGCGCAGCGCCAGCGCGCCGTCGAGGTCGTCCGCGGCGTAGACCCCGGCGAGCAGGCTGCCGAGCGCGTCGCCGCCGTTCAGCTTGCGGCTCAGCGGCTCGCCGGTGGCCGGCAGCGTGCCGGCCTGGCTGCCCGCCGCGTACAGGAACAGGTGGCCCGACTCGAGCCCGGCGGCGCGCGCCGAGTGGCTGTCGAGCTCGTCGACGATGACCGCCTCGAGCGAGGGCCCGAGCACGGTCTCCAGCGCCGTTTCCCAGCCGGGAAGCGGCTGCAGCCGCTCGGCCAGCCTGGGCGCGTCGGCCAGCCCGCCGCGCTCGAGCCAGGCGCCGACCGCGCCGTCGGTCTTGCCCAGCGCCGCCTGCTGCAACGCCTCGAGCGAGGCCTGCCGGCCGCGGCCGCGCTGCTGGCGGTCGCGCAGCTGGTCGAGGCTCTCGCGCAGCGCGGTGCCCTCGCCGCGCAGCGCCTCGATCCGCTCGCGCAGCGCGTCGTGCTCGCGCTGGCGCGTCTCCAGCTGGGCGCCGAGCGCCGCGCGCTCCGCGTCGAGTGCCGCCAGCTCCTGCTCGAGCGGTCCCGGCACCGCGCGCGACAGCTCCTCCTGCAACCGCTCGCGGCGCTGTGCCAGGCGCAGCCGGCGCTGCTCGAGCTGGTCGGTGCGGGTGCGCTCGACCTGGGCCTGCTGCGCCGGCTCGGCGGCGCTGCGGGTGAACGCCTCCCACTCCGCCTGCCACGCCTGCATCGCCTCCTCGGCCGCCGTGCGCGCCTGGCGCGAGCCCTGCTCGCGCTCGCGGCAGGCGGCCAGCTCCGGCTCGATCCCGGCCAGCGTGGCCTCGAGCTCGGCGATCCGCTGGCGGTCGCTCTCCAGGTGGCGCTGCGTCTCGCCCGCGCTCTGCTCCAGCTGCTGCAGTTCGCGCGCCTGGCGCTGCTGCAGTTCGCGGCCGTGCTGCAGCGCCTGCTCGACCCGCGAGACCTCGGCACCGATGGCGTAGAAGCGCCCCTGGATCTCGTTGAACTGGTCGCCGGTGTGGATGTGCGCCGCGCGCGACTGCTCGAGCTCGGCCTCGATCCGGCGCACCTCGGCGACCGCCTGCTCGAGCGCCGTGGCCTCGGCGGCGGCGCGCTGCTCGAGCGCCTGCTGCTGCCTGGCCAGCTCCTGGGCGTGCAGCGCCAGCAGCTCGGCGTGCACCCGGCGCTCCTCCTGCTTCAGCTCCTGGTAGCGCTCGGCGGTCCGGGCCTGGCGCTTGGCGTGCGCCTGCTGGCGCCCGACCTCGTCACGCAGGTCCTGCAGGCGGGCCAGGTTCTCCTCGGTGTGGCGGATGCGGTTCTCGGTCTCGCGCCGCCGCTCCTTGTACTTGGAGATGCCGGCGGCCTCCTCGAGGAACATCCGCAGCTCCTCCGGCTTGGCCTCGATCAGCCGCGAGATCATCCCCTGCTCGATGATCGAGTAGCTGCGCGGGCCGAGGCCGGTGCCGAGGAACACGTCGGTGATGTCGCGGCGCCGGCAGCGCGCGCCGTTGAGGAAGTAGGCGGAGACCCCGTCGCGGCTGACCTGGCGGCGGATCGAGATCTCGGCGTAGGTGGCGTACTGGCCGCCGAGCGAGCCGTCGGAGTTGTCGAAGCTGAGCTCGACGGCGGCCAGCCCGACCGGCTTGCGCGTGGTCGAGCCGTCGAAGATCACGTCGGCCATCGAGTCGCCGCGCAGGTGCTTGGCCGAGCTCTCGCCCATCACCCAGCGCACCGCGTCGATCACGTTGGACTTGCCGCAGCCGTTCGGGCCGACCACGCCGACCAGGTTGCTGGGGAAGTGGATCACCGTCGGGTCGACGAACGACTTGAAGCCGCTGAGCTTGATCTTCTTCAAGCGCATTAGAAGATAGTCATCTTAAGTATATGTATTTTATGATTTGTACTGGGCGGCAACAGAAGTGATCCGGATCCCGCAACGGTGCTAGAGTATACCGCCCTGCCAGCCGTGAAGCAGCGTCCCACGATGTCGACCCAACCCAGCAAGCAGCTCGAGACCTTCGCCAACCCGCAGCCGGAGCGCGACTACACGATCCGCATCCGCATCCCCGAGTTCACCTGCCTGTGCCCGAAGACCGGCCAGCCCGACTTCGCCACGCTGCACCTCGAGTACGTCCCCGACGCCCTGTGCCTGGAGCTGAAGGCGCTGAAGCTCTACGTCTGGTCCTACCGCGACCAGGGCGCGTTCCACGAGGCGGTGACCAACCGCATCGTCGACGACCTCGCCGCGGCCTGCGCGCCGCGCTTCCTGCGCCTGACCGCGGAGTTCAACGTCCGCGGCGGCATCTACACCAGCGTGGTCGCCGAGCACCGCGCCGGCGGCTGGCAGGCGCCGGTCCCGGTCGCCCTGCCCTGAGCCCCCGGCTCAGCGCGCGCGCCGCTTGGCGGCGATGCGCATGCGCAGGGCGTTGAGCTTGATGAAACCGGCGGCGTCCTTCTGGTCGTAGGCGCCGGCGTCGTCCTCGAAGGTCGCGATCGACTCGTCGAACAGGCTGTCGCTGTCGGAGCGGCGGCCGGCGTTGTAGACGTTGCCCTTGTACAGCTTGACCCGGACCACGCCGTTCACGGTCGCCTGCGAGGCGTCGATCATGCCCTGCAGCATCTGCCGCTCGGGGCTCCACCAGTAGCCGTTGTAGACCAGGCTGGCGTAGCGCGGCATCAGCTCGTCCTTCAGGTGCGCGACCTCGCGGTCCAGGGTCAGCGACTCGATCGCCCGGTGCGCCTTCAGCATGATGGTGCCGCCCGGGGTCTCGTAGCAGCCGCGCGACTTCATGCCGACGTAGCGGTTCTCGACGATGTCGGCGCGGCCGATCCCGTGCTGCCCGCCGCGCCGGTTGAGCTCGGCCAGCACCGTCGCCGGCGACATCTCGACCCCGTCGATGGCGACGATGTCGCCGTGGCGGTAGCTCAGCTCGAGGTACTCGGGGCGGTCGGGGGCCGCCTCCGGCGACACCGTCCAGCGCCACATCGACTCCTCGGCCTCGGCCCACGGGTCCTCGAGCACCCCGCCCTCGTAGGAGATGTGCAGCAGGTTCGCGTCCATCGAGTACGGCGACTTGGTGCCCTTCTTGGCGAAGTCGACGGCGATGCCGTGGGTCTCGGCGTAGGCCATCAGCTTCTCGCGCGAGAGCAGGTCCCACTCGCGCCACGGCGCGATGATGCGGATGTCCGGGCGCATCGCGTAGGCGCCGAGCTCGAAGCGCACCTGGTCGTTGCCCTTGCCGGTGGCGCCGTGGCTGATCGCGTCGGCGCCGGTGGCGTTGGCGATCTCGACCAGGCGCTTGGCGATCAGCGGCCGCGCGATCGAGGTGCCGAGCAGGTACTCGCCCTCGTAGAGCGCGTTGGCACGGAACATCGGGTAGACGAAGTCGCGCACGAACTCCTCGCGCAGGTCCTCGATGTAGATCTCCTTGACCCCCATCGCCCGGGCCTTCGCGCGGGCCGGCTCGACCTCCTCGCCCTGGCCGATGTCGGCGGTGAAGGTAACCACCTCGCAGCCGTACTCGGCCTCGAGCCACTTCAGGATCACCGAGGTGTCGAGCCCTCCCGAGTAGGCGAGCACCACCTTGTTCACGTCTGCCATCGCTGCCGAACTCCTGTCGATCGTCACTGCCGCGGGTCCCACCCGGGCCGGGCGCAGGGCCCGCAGTGTACTGCGCGCCACCGGGCCAGGCCAGCCATCGGCAGCGTGCATCCGTGGTATGTTCCCGCAGGGATTCGCCGGGACCGCAACGGATGGCCAGACAAGGGACACCGCGCCGCAGGAGCGGCCTCGCACACTGGATGCGGCAGGTGCGCGGACTCGCCCAGCAGGCGCGAGCAGCGCCCGGGGTGCGCGAGGTGCACTCGCTGCGCAAGGCGCTGCGCCGCTGCCGGACGCTGGCCGGCGGCATCCGCCAGGTCGACCCGGCGCCCGGGTGGCGGGAGATGCTGCGCGCCATCCGCAAGGTGTTCAGGGCCCTGGGCGGGCTGCGCGACACCCACGTGCTGATCGAGTGGCTCGAGCGCCTGGCCCCGCCCGCCGAGCCGGTCGCGCGCGCGCTGCTCTACCAGCTCAACGCCCGCGAGGTCGACCAGGGTGCCCGGGTGCGCCAGGCGCTGCTCGAGTTCGACCCGGTGCAATGGGAGGCCTGGATCGGGGAGCTGGCGCCACGCGCCGCCCGCCACCCGCCCGGCGACCCGGTCTACGAGCACATCGCGATGCTGCGGCTGCACG
>DATCZX010000246.1:0-4609 GCA_036525695.1 Gammaproteobacteria bacterium
GGCCTTGCCGCGCGGGCGGTGATAATGAGCGCCCCCTTCCAGCAACCCGGCGCGAGGTGACGGCCCGGTGGAGCATGTACTGATCGTCGGGGCCGGGGTGATGGGCTGCGCCAGCGCGCACCGCCTGCTCGAGGCCGGCTGCAGGGTGACCGTGCTGGAGAAGTCGCTGCCCGGCGCGGAGTCGTCGGCCGCGGCCGCCGGCATCCTCGGCGCGCAGTCGGAGGTCGCCGGCAGCGGACCGTTCTTCGAGCTCTGCCTGGCCAGCCGCGCGCGCTACCGCGAGTTCGCGCGCGAGCTGCAGGAGCTGACCGCGGTGTCGATCGGCTACGAGGACTCCGGGGTGCTCGAGGTCGCGCTCGACCACGGCGAGGGGCGCATCGCCGCCGGGCGCGCCGAGTGGATGCTCGAGCGCGGCCTGCGCGTCGAGGTGCTCGACCGCGAGCAGGCGCGCGAGCTCGAGCCGGCGCTGACCGAGCGCATGGTCGGCGCCAACTTCTACCCCGACGACCACCAGGTCGACCCGGTGCAGCTGGCGCGCGCGCTGGCCGCGGCGGTGGCGCGCCTCGGCGGCACGTTCCGCTCGGGTGTCACGGTGACCGGCCTGGCCCGTGACGGCGGGCGCGTGGTCGGCGTCGAGACCACCGACGGCGTGCTGCACGCCGACCACGTGGTGATCGCCGGCGGCGCCTGGAGCACCGGCCTCGCCGGCCTGCCGCCGGTGCGCACGCGGATCCGGCCGATGGCCGGGCAGATCGTCCAGGTCGAGCACCGGCCGCCGCTGCTGCGGCGCATCGTCTACGGCTACGGCGGCTACATCGTGCCGCGCGCCGACGGCCGCGTGGTGATGGGCTCGACGCTCGAGGACCGCGGCTTCGACAAGGCGGTGACCACCGCCGGCCTGCACCGGATCACCGGCATGGCGCTGGAACTGGTTCCCGGCCTCGCCAACGCGCGGATGACCGACTGCGGGGCCGGCCTGCGCCCGGCCTCGGCCGACAACACCCCGCTGCTCGGCGCCGGCCCGTTCCCGGGGCTCTACTTCGCCACCGGTCACTACCGCAACGGCATCCTGCTGACGCCGATCACCGGCGAGGTGATCCGCGACCTGGTGCTCGGCCGCGCACCGGCGGTGGACATCGCGCCGTTCGCGCCGTAGCCCGGTGCCCGCCACCGAACCCGCGGTGAACCCGCGGCCGGGCGCCGCGCGCCGCGGCCTGTGCCGCCGGTACCTGCCCTGGCTGCTGCTGGCGCTGCACGCCGCCGCGGCCGACGCGGCCGCGCTGGCCGGCGGGCCGATGGCCGGACCGGCGACGGCCACGCGTATCGGCGTCTGGCTGATGACCGACGGTCCCGCGCAGGTGCAGGTGGAGTACTGGCCGCAGGGAGCACCCGGGGCGGCGCGGCGCAGCGTGCCGGTGCCGGCGACCGCCGCGCGCGGCCACACCGCACACGTCGTGCTCGACGGCCTGCAGGCCGCCACCGGCTACGCCTACCGCGTGCTGCTCGACGGGACGCCGGTCGCGCTCGCCTCCCCGCCCGCGTTCACCACCGCCCCCGCGAACCGCGACGCCCCGCGCGACCTGCTGATCGCCACCGGCTCGTGCAGCTACGTCCCCGACCCGCCGATCGAGATCACCGCGCACTCGTTCGGCGCCGGCTTCGAGATCTTCGACAGCGTCGCCGCGCAGTCACCCGACGTGATGCTGTGGCTCGGCGACAGCATCTACTACCGTGACACGGACCTCGCCCAGCCCGACGAGGCCGCCGCGCGGATGCACCGGCGCTGGGCGGCCACGCGCGGCTTCGCCCCGCTGCAGCGGCTGCTGCAGACCGGCCAGCACGTCGCCATCTGGGACGACCACGACTACGGCCCGAACAACTCGAACCGCGACTTCGCGCTGAAGGCCACGGCGCTGGAGCTGTTCCGGGACTACTGGCTCAATCCCGCCTACGGCCTGCCCGGAGTGCCGGGCATCTTCGGCCGCGTGCCGCTCGGCGACGTCGAGCTGTTCCTGCTCGACGACCGTTACCACCGCGACGACGATGCCGCGGAAGCCCCGGAGCGGACGATGCTCGGCGCGGCGCAGCTCGCCTGGCTCGAGGAGGCGCTGCGCGACTCGGGCGCGACCTTCAAGCTGGTCGCCAACGGCAGCCGCCTGCTCAGCGAGCGGCCGTCAGCGGACAAGCGCGGCGGCGAGGGGTGGCACAATTTCCCGCGCGAGCGGCAGGCGTTCCTCGACTGGCTCGCCGCGGAGCGGATCGACGGCGTGTTCTTCCTCTCCGGCGACATCCACTACACCCACCTGACCGAGCGCGAGCGTCCCGGCAGCTACCCGCTGGTCGAGCTGACCTGCTCGCCGCTGACCTCGCGCGTCCACCCGCGGCCGTTCCCGGTGCGCGAGGTGCCCGGCACGCTGGTCACCGAGCGCAACTTCTGCACGCTGGAGTTCTCCGGCCCGGCCGGCGCACGGCTGCTGCGGGTCGCGGCGTGGAACGCTGCCGGGACGCGGCTATGGCAGCGGGAGTTTCCCGCCGCGGCGCTGCGCACCCCCTGAAGCGCCCCGCCAGCAAGGGGTATTGACGCCCTGCAGCGGGGACGGCAGTTTCCTCGCCAGACCACCCCGGAGGTGCACAGATGCGTCGTCTCTCCCTGACCCTGAGCGTGCTTGGCTTGCTCTGCCTGCTCGCGGCGGCCGTGGCGGCCGCCGAGCGCGGCCGGCTGGTCGGCGGCAGCAGCTACGCGCTGCCCGGCTGGTTCAAGCAGAGCTTCCTCGAACTCGCCGACGACGCCAGCGAGGCCGCCGAGGCCGACAAGCACGTGCTGCTGTTCATGCACCTGGACGGCTGCCCCTACTGCGACGCGGTGCTGCGCGAGAGCCTGGTCGGCGCCGACTACTCGGCATGGCTGCGCCAGCGCTTCGACGTCATCGCGATCAATGTCCGCGGCTCCCGCGAGGTGGCCTTCGACGCGACCACCCGGGTCAGCGAGAAGCAGCTCGCCGAGCTGCTGAAGGTGCGGCAGACCCCCGCGCTGATCTTCCTCGACGGCGCCAACCGCCAGGTGCTGCGCCTCGACGGCTACCGCACGCCGCGCGACCTGAAGTACGCGCTCGACTACGTCGACAGCAAGTCCTACCTGAAGGGCAGCCTGCCCGACTTCATCGCGCGGACCGCCGCCGGGCCGCACTACACGCCGCGCTCCCACCCCGCGATCCGTGAACTCACCGACCTGACCCGGACCGACAAGCCGCTGCTGGTGCTGTTCGAGGACGCCTTCTGCAGCGCCTGCGACCTGCTGCACGACACCCTGTTCACCGACGCCGAGGTCAACGACCTGCTCGAGCAGCTGACCGTGGTACGGCTCGATGCCGAGAGCGAGGCCCCGCTGGTCGATCCCGCCGGTCGACGCACCACGGCAAAGGCCTGGAGCCGCGAGCTCGAGCTGCTCGCGCGCCCGAGCCTGCTGCTGTTCGCCGGGGGCGAGGAGCGGGTGCGCATCGCCGGCGTGCTGCGCCACTTCCACTTCGTCACCGCGCTGCGCTACGTCACCAACCGCGAGTACACCCGCTACCCGAGCCTGCGCGACTACTCGGCCGCCTACACCCAGCAGCTGTTCGACGCCGGCATCGATATCGACGTCGGGCGCTGATATTGCGAATCGGCCAGCTGCACGAGACAGCGCAGCGGAATCGGCAAGCCGTTTGCCCGACTTGATCGCGCCGCCTGCGGTAGGCGTGCGTCAATGCGGATGGACACTTCTGCAGTCGGTACGGAGGCCTGTCGCCCAGCGCACAGACGCGACAAACCAATCTGGGTGTCGGCATCGAGCAAACGGTTGCCGAACCGGACCGACGCTGTGATCGATGATGCGCGCCGACCTCACGCGACACGAAATCCCGATGATATGGCAAACTTCAACCGCCGCCCGCCGTGCATAACCAGACCTTGGGAGTGATGGTGACTCGCAAACTCGTCGCGATCATGGCGCTCGACGTCGTCGGCTACAGCCGGCGGATGAGCGAGGACGAATCGGGCACCCTGGCCCAGCTCAACGCAGTGCTGGAACAGGTCGTCGTACCCGCGATCAGGATGCGCGAGGGACGGATCGTCAAGACCATGGGCGACGGCGTGCTGGCCGAGTTCGCCAGCGCGGTCGAGGCGGTCGACGCGGCGCTCGCGATCCAGCAGACGATGGCCGAACGCGCCGTCGGGGATCCGGCCGCACCGCTGACCTTCCGCATCGGCATCAACCTCGGCGACGTGATCACCCAGGACGACGACCTGTTCGGTCACGGCGTCAACGTCGCGGCGCGGCTCGAGACGATGGCCGAACCGGGCGGCATCTGCGTCTCGTACAGCATCGTGGAGCAGGTCCGGCACCGGCTCGAGGTGGCCTTCGACGACCTGGGCCAGCACGAACTGAAGAACATCCCGTTCCCGGTGCAGGTGTTCCGGGCGCGGACCGCCGACGGCAGCCCGCCGCAGGCTGCCACACCCGGGGCCGGGGCCGCGGCAGCCCGAGGCCGCTGGCCCCTGGCGCTGGTCGGGCTGGTGCTGGTGCTGGCGATCGGTGCCTGGCTGGGCTGGCCGGCGCGCGAGCCGGCCGTCC
>DATCZX010000247.1:0-2374 GCA_036525695.1 Gammaproteobacteria bacterium
TGGTGTTCAAGCACCTGGTGCTGCCGGAGTGGCCGCTGCTGGCGCTGCTGCCGCTGGCCGCCACGCTGCTCGCCGCCGAGTTCGTGCGCCGGTTGTGGCGCGTGCTGCGCCAGGGGCCGGGCGCGGCCGCGGGCGGCGGCTGAGGTGGACTGGCTCGCGGCCACCGCGCTGCTGCTCGGCCTGCTGCTCGGGCTGATGGCGCTCGGGCTGCCGGTCGCCTTCGCCTTCCTCGGCGTCAACGTCGTCGGCGCCTGGCTGTTCCTCGGCGGCGAGCCGGGGCTGGTGCAGCTGGCGCGCAACGCGATGGCCTCGCTGACCAGCTTCACGCTGGCGCCGATCCCGCTGTTCATCGCCATGGGCGAGGTGCTGTTCCACACCGGCGTGGCGCTGCGCGCGATCGAGGCGGTCGACCGCCTGGTGACCCGCGTGCCGGGGCGCCTGTCGGTGGTCTCGGTGCTCGGTGGGACCCTGTTCTCGTCGCTCTCCGGCTCGACGCTGGCCAACACCGCGGTGCTCGGCGGGGTGCTGTTGCCGGAGATGCTGCGCCGCGGCTACCACCCGTCGATCGCGATGGGACCGATCATGGCGACCGGCGGCATCGCCATGCTGATCCCGCCGTCGGCGCTCGCCGTGCTGCTCGGCAGCCTGGCCGGGATCTCGATCTCGCGGCTGCTGATCGCCGGGATCCTGCCCGGGCTGCTGATGAGCGTGCTGTTCCTGGCCTACGTGATCGGCCGCTGCAGCCTCGACCCGACCATCGCGCCGGCCGACAGCCGCCCCCGGGAGCGCGGCTGGGCGCGCTGGCGGCCGCTGCTGGTCCACGTGGTGCCGCTGCTCGGGCTGTTCGCGCTGGTGGTCGGCAGCATCCTCGCCGGCTGGGCGACCCCGACCGAGTCGGCGGCGCTCGGCTCGGTCGGCGCGGTGATCGCCGCCGCCGCCTACCGTTCGCTGACGCTGGCGGCCCTGCTGAAGGCGCTGCGCGAGACCGCCAAGGTCTCGGTGATGATCCTGTTCATCATCGTCGCCTCGGTCAGCTTCGCGCAGATCCTCGCCTTCTCGGGGGCCACCGACGGCCTGCTGCGGGCGCTGACCGGGTTCGGCCTGACGGCCACCGAGACGGTGCTGCTGATGGTGCTGGTGCTGCTGCTGCTCGGCGCGTTCATGGACCAGGTCAGCATGGTGATGATCACGCTGCCGTTCTTCCTGCCGCTGGCGCAGGCCGCCGGCGTCGACCTGCTGTGGCTCGGCGTGCTGATGCTGATCGCCATGGAGATCAGCTTCACCACGCCGCCGTTCGGCCTGCTGCTGTACGTGATGAAGGCGGTCGCGCCGCCGCAGATCGGCATGCGCCAGGTGTGGGCCGCGGCGCTGCCGTTCATCGGCCTCGAGCTGCTGGTGCTGGCGCTGCTGTTCGCCTACCCGCCGCTGGCGCTGTGGCTGCCGTCGCTGGTCGGGCGCTGACGCGCAGGGCTAGACTCGTCGACCATGTCCACGGTGGCTCCCGCCAGTTTCTACTGGCACGACTACGAGACCAGCGGCCTCGATCCGGCGCGCGACCGGCCGCTGCAGTTCGCCGGCCTGCGCACCGACCTCGAGCTGAACCCGCTCGGCGAGCCGCTGACGCTGTTCTGCCGGCCCGCCGCCGACCTGCTCCCGTCCCCGGAGGCGTGCCTGGTCACCGGCATCACGCCGCAGCGGGCCGACGCCGAGGGGGTCTGCGAGGCCGAGTTCATCGCCCGCGTCCACGCCGAGCTGGCCCGCCCCGGGACCTGCGCGCTCGGCTACAACACGCTGCGCTTCGACGACGAGGTGACCCGGCACACGCTGTACCGCAACCTCTACGACCCCTACGCGCGCGAGTGGCGTGACGGCAACTCGCGCTGGGACCTGGTCGACGTCACCCGCGCCACCGCCGCGCTGCGTCCCGACGGCATCAGCTGGCCGACCCACGAGGACGGCACGCCGAGCTTCCGCCTCGAGCAGCTGACCGCGGCCAACGGCCTCGAGCACGGCGCCGCCCACGACGCGCTGGCCGACGTCCGCGGCACCCTGGCGCTGGCCCGGCTGCTTCGCGCGCGCCAGCCGCGGTTGTGGGACTACCTGCTGGAGCTGCGCCGCAAGCAGGCGGTCTGGCGCCTGCTCGACCTGCGCGGGATGACCCCGCTGGTGCACGTCTCCGGGCGCTACCCGGCCAGCCGCGGCTGCCTTGCCGTGGTGGTCCCGGTGGCGCGGCACCCGGTCAACGACAACGCGGTGATCGTCTACGACCTCGCCGCCGACCCGGCGGCGTTCGACGGTCTCGACGCTGCGGCGATCGCCGCGCGGGTGTTCAGCCGGGCCGACGCGCTGCCCGACGGGGTCGCCCGGATCCCGC
>DATCZX010000248.1:0-4723 GCA_036525695.1 Gammaproteobacteria bacterium
CGATACCGCGGAAGTAGGCCTCGCCGTCCGTTGCGCCGTAGAGCACGACGTTGCCGACGATGACGCCGCCGGTCATGTACTCGCAGCCGTGGTCGCCGACGCCCTCGACGACGGCATGCGCGCCGGAGTTGCGCACCGCGAAGCGCTCCCCGGCCTGGCCGGCAGCCATCAGGATGCCGCCGGTGGCACCGTACAGGCAGGTGTTGCCGATGATCACGTTCTCGCGGCTATCGAAGGTCGCCTCGCGCGGCGGGCGCACCACGATCTTGCCACCGGCCATGCCCTTGCCGACGTAGTCGTTGGCGTCGCCGTCGAGGTACAGGTGCAGGCCGCCGGCGTTCCAGACGCCGAAGCTCTGCCCGGCGTGGCCGCTCAGGCGCAGCGTCAGCGGCGCGTCGCTCATGCCGTGGTTGCCCCAGCGCCGCGCGATCTCGCCGGACACGCGGGCGCCGATCGAGCGGTTGAAGTTGCTGATCTCGAAGCTGTACTCGCCGCCGCTCTTGGCCTCGATCGCCGGCAACACCGCGGCGACGATGCGCTCGGCCAGCTCGCCCTGGTCGAACGGCGCGTTGCGCGGCGTCGCGCAGACGTGGCTGCTGGTGGCCAGCGCGGTGCCCTTGGAGAGGATCGGCGCGAGGTCGAGGTTGCGCTGCTTGTCGGTGCTGCCGGTCAGCACCTGCAGCAGCTCGGTGCGGCCGATGATCTCGTCGAGCCGGCGGTAGCCGAGCCGCGCGAGCAGCTCGCGCACCTCGGTGGCGACGAAGCGGAAGTAGTTCATCACCATCTCGGGCAGGCCGATGAAGTGGTGCCGGCGCAGCACGTTGTTCTGCGTGGCGACGCCGGTGGCGCAGTTGTTCAGGTGGCAGATGCGCAGGTACTTGCAGCCCAGCGCGACCATCGGCCCGGTGCCGAAACCGAAGCTCTCGGCGCCGAGGATCGCCGCCTTGATCACGTCGAGGCCGGTCTTCAGGCCGCCGTCGGTCTGCAGCCGCACCTTGTCGCGCAGGTTGTTGGCGCGCAGCACCTGGTGGGTCTCGGATAGCCCGAGCTCCCAGGGGCTGCCGGCGTACTTGACCGAGGTCAGCGGGCTGGCGCCGGTGCCGCCGTCGTAGCCGGCGATGGTGATCAGGTCGGCGTAGGCCTTGGCCACGCCCGCGGCGATGGTGCCGACGCCGGCCTCGGCGACCAGCTTGACCGAGACCAGCGCCTCGGGGTTGACCTGCTTGAGGTCGAAGATCAGCTGCGCGAGGTCCTCGATCGAGTAGATGTCGTGGTGCGGCGGCGGCGAGATCAGCGCGACCCCGGGCCGCGCGTAGCGCAGCCGCGCGATCATCTCGTTGACCTTGTGCCCCGGCAGCTGGCCGCCCTCGCCGGGCTTGGCGCCCTGCGCGACCTTGATCTGCAGCACCTCGGCGTTGACCAGGTAGTGCGGGGTGACGCCGAAGCGGCCCGACGCGACCTGCTTGATCTTGGAGCTCTTCTCGGTGCCGTAGCGGACGATGTCCTCGCCGCCCTCGCCCGAGTTCGAGCGCCCGCCGAGGCGGTTCATCGCGATCGCCAGCGCCTCGTGCGCCTCCGGCGACAGCGCGCCGAGCGACATCGCCGCGGTGTCGAAGCGCGGGAAGATCGCCTCGACCGGCTCGACCTCGTCGAGCGGCACCGGCGTGCGCGCCTCGACCAGCCCGAGCAGGTCGCGCAGCGTGCACGCCGGGCGCCGGTTGACCAGCTGCGCGTAGGCCTGGTAATCGGCGTAGTCGCCGCTGCGCACCGCCTGCTGCAGCGTCGTCACCACGTCCGGGTTGTAGGCGTGGTACTCGCTGCCGTGCACGTACTTCAGCAGGCCGCCCTGCTCGACCGGCTTGCGCGCGTTCCAGGCCCGCTTGGCCAGCGCGCGGCTGTCGGCCTCGAGGTCGGCGAAGCGCATCCCCTGCAGCCGGCAGGTGGTGCCGACGAAGCTCAGGTCGACCACCTCGCGGTGCAGCCCGACGGCCTCGAACAGCTGCGCGCCGCGGTAGCTGGTGATGGTCGAGATGCCCATCTTCGACAGGATCTTGTACAGCCCCTTGTTGATCCCCTTGCGGTACTGGCGCGCCAGCTTGGCCAGGTCGCCGCCGGCGATCTCGCCGGTGTCGACCAGGTCCTGCAGCAGCTCGTAGGCGAGGTACGGGTAGACCGCCGAGGCGCCGTAGCCGATCAGCACGGCGAAGTGGTGCGGGTCGCGGGCGGTGCCCGTCTCGACGACGATGTTGCAGTCGCAGCGCAACCCCTCGCGCACCAGCCGGTGGTGCACCGCGCCGGTGGCCAGCAGCGCGTGGATCGGCAGCCGGTCGCGGGCGATGCCGCGGTCGGACAGCACCAGCACCGACTTGCGCTCGCGCACCGCGGCGACGGCCTGCTCGCAGACCGCCTCGAGCGCGCCCTGCAGCGTGCCGTCGGCCGGGTAGGTCAGGTCGATGACCGCGTGCGCGTGGGCCGGGTCGGGCTCGCCGAGCAGCGCCTGGAAGCGCCCCTCGGAGAGCACCGGCGACTCGACGATCAGGCGCTTGGCGTGGGCCTCGCTCTCGTGGAACAGGTCGAGCTCGGCGCCGAAGGTGGTCTCCAGCGACATCACGATCTGCTCGCGCAGCGGGTCGATCGGCGGGTTGGTGACCTGCGCGAACTGCTGGCGGAACGAGTCGTAGAGCGAGCGCACCTGGCCCGACAGCACCGGCAGCGGGGTGTCGTCACCCATCGAGCCGACCGCCTCCTGGCCGGTCTGCGCGAGCACGCGCAGCACCTGGTCGCGCTCCTCGAAGGAGACCTGGAACTGCTTCTCGTAGGCCTGCAGCCGCCGCTTGTCCAGCGGCTGGCGCAGCGGCCGCTCCTCGGCGAAGGCCGGCTTGAGCGCCCGTGCGTGCGCGCCGAGCCAGCGCTTGTACGGCTGGCGCTCCTTCAGCAGCTCGTTGATGTCCTTCGGGAACAGCACCTTGCCGGTGGCAGTGTCGGCGGCGATCATCTGCCCCGGCTTGAGCCGGCCGTTGACCACCACGTCGGCCGGCGCGTAATCGTAGACGCCGATCTCCGAGGCCAGCGTGATCACCCGGTCGCGGGTGATCACGAAGCGCGCCGGGCGCAGGCCGTTGCGGTCGAGGATGCAGGCGGCGTGGCGGCCGTCGGTCAGCACGATGCCGGCCGGGCCGTCCCACGGCTCCATGTGCATCGAGTGGTACTCGTAGAACGCGCGCAGGTCCGGGTCCATCATCTCGACGTTCTGCCACGCCGGCGGGATCAGCATGCGCATCGCGCGGAAGATGTCCATGCCGCCGGCCAGCAGCCCCTCGAGCATGTTGTCGAGGCTGTAGGAGTCCGAAGCGTGCATGTCGACCAGCGGCGTCACCTCGGCCATGTCGAGCAGCGGCGAGCGGAACTTGTGGCCGCGGGCGATCGACCAGTTGCGGTTGCCCTGGATGGTGTTGATCTCGCCGTTGTGGGCGAGGAAACGGAACGGCTGCGCCAGCCGCCACTCCGGCAGCGTGTTGGTCGAGAAGCGCTGGTGGAACACGCACAGCTTGACCTCCAGGCGCGGGTCCTCGAGGTCCGGGTAGAACACCGGCAGGTTGGCCGGCATCACCAGCCCCTTGTACGAGATCACCCGGGCCGACAGGCTGGCGACGTAGAAGCGCCCGCCCGGCCCGGCCAGCGCCTTCTCGGCCTGGCGCCGGGCGACGAACAGCAGGCGCTCGAAGGCGTCCTCGTCCATCCCCGCGGGGGCGTTGACGAACACCTGGCCGATCACCGGCAGGCTGGCCAGCGCCTCCTCGCCGCAGGCCGACGGGTCGAGCGGCACCTCGCGCCAGCCGGCCACCTGCAGGCCGCGGGCCGCGAACTCCTGCTCCAGCCGCGCGCGCGCCGCGGCGACCTCCGCCGGGTCGCCGCGCTGGAACACCACGCCGACGCCGTACAGCGGCGCCAGCTCGAGGCCGAGCTCGCCGGCGACCCCGCGCAGGAAGGCGTCCGGCTTGCTCATCAGCAGGCCGCAGCCGTCGCCGCTCTTGCCGTCGGCGGCCACCGCGCCGCGGTGGGTCATCCGCGCCAGCGCGCGGATCGCCGCCTGCGCCAGGCGGTGGCTGGCGACGCCGTCCATCTGCGCGATCAGGCCGAAGCCGCAGCTGTCGTGCTCGAACTCGGGCCGGTAGAGGCCCGGCGGGTCCTGCGGACGGTGTGGTGCGCTCATGCTGTTCGCCTCTCGAATCACGGCCTGCGGCACCCGGCGCGCCGGGGCGCCCGTCGGCGCACCGTGACCGGTACGGCGGCGCGGGGTGCCAGGGTGTGCTCACCTCTCCTGCGCGGACCGGCGGTCGGCCTGCGGCCAGGCAAAAGGCCGCACAGTATAGCGCTGCGCTTCGAGCACCGGCAAACGACGCCGGCCGGCGCCGGCAACCGGACAGGGGGGTCGCCGCGCGCCCGCGGGCGGCGCGCGGCGGGCGCTCAGCCGGGGGCGGCCGGGCCGACGGTCACGGTGACCAGCCGGTCCGGGGCCAGGCGCCGCGCCAGGGCGGCGCGCACCTGCTCCAGCGTCACCGCGTCGATCTGCGCGTTGAAGCGGTCGAGGTAGTCGAGCGGCAGGCCGTAGAAACCGATCGTCGCCAGGTAGCCGAGCAGCTTGCGGTTGCTGTCGATGCGCAGCGGGAAGCCGCCGGTGACGCTGCGCCGGGCGAACTCAAGCTCCTCCCCGCTGGGACCC
>DATCZX010000249.1:0-2682 GCA_036525695.1 Gammaproteobacteria bacterium
GGTCAGCCGCGCGATCTGCCCGACCCACTGCTCGATCGCGGCCTCGTTCAGGCCGCGGCCGCCGGCGCCGGCGAGCAGCGCGCTGCCGATCTTGACCACCCAGCGCCGGGACTGGCCGAGTTGCTGACGGTTCTTCATCGCCGACATGGTAAGGAATGCCGCCCGGCTTCAGCCAGCGTCGCCGGCGGGCGCGTCCGGCGCGGCCTCGGGCGCCGTCGCCGCGGGCCGGCCCAGCGCGTCCAGCCGCGCCATCACCTGGCGCATCAGCGCGTCGGTGCCGCGCCGCTCGGCGGCCGAGACGGTGAACACCGGGCCCTCCCAGCCGAGGCTGGCGACGATCCCGGCGGTGCGCTGTTCCGCCTCGTCGGCCGGCAGCAGGTCGGCCTTGTTGCACACCAGCCAGCGCTCGCGCGCGGCCAGTTCCGGGCTGTACTTCTCCAGCTCCGCGGCGATCGTGCGCACCGCGTCGGCCGGATCGCCCTCCGGCGGGTCGAGGTCGACCAGGTGCAGCAGCAGCCGCGTCCGCGCCAGGTGGCGCAGGAAGCGCAGGCCGAGGCCGGCGCCCTCCGCCGCCCCCTCGATGACCCCGGGGATGTCGGCGATGACGAAGCTGCGCTGCGCCTCGACGCGGACCACGCCGAGGTTCGGGTAGAGCGTGGTGAAGGGGTAGTCGGCGACCTTCGGCCGCGCCGCCGAGACGGCGTGGATCAGCGTCGACTTGCCGGCGTTGGGCAGCCCGAGCAGGCCCACGTCGGCGAGCAGCTTCAGTTCCAGGTGCAGCCGGCGGCGCTCGCCCGGGGTGCCCGGCTTGGACTGCCGCGGCGCCTGGTTCACGCTCGACTTGTAGCGCGTGTTGCCGAGGCCGTGGAAACCGCCCTGCGCCACCTTCATCCGCTGCCCGGCCTGGACCAGGTCGCCGATCAGCTCGTCGGTGTCGGCATCGTGCACCACGGTGCCGACCGGCACCCGCACCTCGAGGTCCGCGCCCTTCTGCCCGGTGCGGTTGCGGCCCATGCCGTTCTCGCCGCGCCGCGCCTCGTAGGTCCGCGTGTAGCGGAAGTCGACCAGCGTGTTCAGGTCGGGGTCGGCGCAGAGGAAGACGCTGCCGCCGTCACCGCCGTCGCCGCCGTCCGGGCCGCCCTTGGGGATGTACTTCTCGCGGCGGAAACTGACGCAGCCGTTGCCGCCGTCACCGGCGATGACGTTGATCGTGGCTTCGTCGATGAATTTCATGGCGGCGGGACTGCGGCTGCCGGATACGAAAAGCCCCGTCGGTGACGGGGCTTCGCGCGGAACCGGGGAGGGCTCCGCTCAGTTCGACGGGACGACGCTGACGACCTTGCGCCGCTCGGCGCCCTTGACCTCGAACACCACCGCGCCGTCGGCCTTGGCGAACAGCGTGTGGTCGCGGCCGCAGCCGACGTTGACACCCGGGTGGAACTTGTTGCCGCGCTGCCGCACCAGGATGCTGCCGGCGCTGACCTGCTGGCCGCCGAAGCGCTTCACGCCGAGGCGTTTCGACTCTGAATCGCGGCCGTTGCGCGTGCTGCCGCCTGCCTTCTTGTGTGCCATGGCTGTGTGACTCCCGGGTCAGCCGGCCTGGATGCCGGTGATCTGCAGCTCGGTGTAGGCCTGCCGGTGGCCCTGCTGCTTCATGTGGTGCTTGCGCCGGCGGAACTTGATGATCTTGACCTTCTTGCCGCGCCCCTGGGCGCTGACCGTGGCCGTGACCTTGCCACCCTCCAGGTAGGGGGTGCCGATCCGCACGTTCTCGCCGTCGGCGACGAGCAGGACCTTGTCCAGCTCGACCGCGTCGCCCTCGGCGACGTCGAGCTTCTCGACCCGGACCTTGCCGCCCTCGGCGACCTTGTACTGCTTGCCGCCGCTCAGGATGACTGCATACATCTCGCAACCTCGCACTACGCCAGCCGAAGGGCGGGCGTGGAAAGCGCGGAATTGTAGCGGCCGCGCCGGGCCGGGGCAAGCCCGCCGGTCCCCGCGCGCCACATCGTGGCGCCAGCCTGGCCCGGCGCGGCGGCACGCCCCGCTTTCCTTGACACCCCATCGGTGGCTACCTAGCATGCGCGGACCTTCCGCGAACCGCGTGCATGGATATCCAGCAGATTCGGACCCTCGTGGCCGACGACGCCAGCGCCGTCGATGCCCTGATCCGCCGCCGGTTGCAATCCGACGTGGTGCTGATCAACCAGCTGGGCCACTACATCATAAACAGTGGCGGCAAGCGGCTGCGCCCGCTGCTGGTGCTGCTCGCCGCGCGCGCCTTCGGCTACGGCGGGCCGCACCACATCGCCCTGGCCGCGATCATCGAATTCATCCACACCGCCACGCTGCTGCACGACGACGTGGTCGACGCCTCGTCGCTGCGCCGCGGCCGCGAGACCGCCAACGCGCTGTGGGGCAACGAGGCCAGCGTGCTGGTCGGCGACTTCCTCTACTCGCGCGCCTTCGAAATGATGGTCGAGGTCGACAGCATGCGCGTGATGCAGATCCTCGCCGACGCGACCAACACGATCGCCGCCGGCGAAGTCATGCAGCTCATGAACGTGCACGACCCGGACACGACCGAGGAGGCGTACCGCCAGGTGATCTACAGAAAGACGGCGCGCCTGTTCGAGGCCGGCGCGCAGATCGCGGCCGTGCTCGCGCAACGGAGCCAGGCCG
>DATCZX010000250.1:0-3819 GCA_036525695.1 Gammaproteobacteria bacterium
CGCGCCGACACGCAGCGCCTGGGCGAGCAGCGGCAGCGGTTCGGTCCCGGCATGGACCGGGACGCCGAGACACAGCGCGACGAGCAGCGAGCAGCGGTGCAACCAGGACCGGGACATGGCGTGCCTCACGGGGTGATGCCGGGTAGTTTAGCCTGCCGCCGGGCGGGCCCGGGCGGCGCGGCGGCGCGAGGCCGGGGCCGGGGCCGGGCGCCCCAGGCGGACCCGGTCAGCGGGTCCCCCCTTGGCGGCAGACGCCGGGGTGCTAGGCTGGAGCGGTCTGACAACCGACGCGGGAGCGAGCATGGACCTGGGAATTCGTGGCAAGCAGGGGCTGGTCTGCGCGGCCAGCAAGGGGCTGGGGCGCGGCTGCGCCGAGGCGCTGGCGGCGGCCGGGGTCGAGCTGACGCTGGTGGCGCGCACGCCGGGGCCGCTCGAGGAGACCGCCGCGGCGCTGCGCGCGGCGCACGGCGTCGCGGTGCGCGCCGTCGCCGCCGACATCACCACCGAGCAGGGCCGCGCGGCGGCGCTGGCCGCCTGCCCCGCGCCCGACATCCTGGTCAACAACGCCGGCGGGCCGCCGCCGGGCGATTTCCGCGACTGGGGCCGCGACGCCTGGATCGCCGCGCTCGACGCCAACATGCTGGCGCCGATCCTGCTGATCCGCGAGGTGGTCGACCGGATGATCGGCCAGCGCTTCGGGCGCATCGTCAACATCACCTCGGGCGCGGTGAAGGCGCCGATCCCGATCCTCGGCCTCTCCAACGGCGCCCGCACCGGCCTGACCGGCTTCATCGCCGGCCTGTCGCGCGAGACGGTGCAGCACAACGTCACCATCAACAACCTGCTGCCGGGGCCGTTCCTGACCGACCGGCTGCGCCAGACGATGGAGGTGCTGGCCGAGCGCGAGGGGCGCCCGCTGCAGGAGGTGTGGCACGAGCGCGAGCAGCAGAACCCGGCGAAACGCTTCGGCGACCCGGCCGAGTTCGGCGCCGCCTGCGCGTTCCTGTGCAGCGCCCAGGCCGGCTACATCACCGGGCAGAACCTGCTGATCGACGGCGGCAGCTTCCCCGGCACGCTGTGAACCGCGGCAGCTGACGCCCCGGGGGGTCCGGGAGGCGATCGCCACGGGCTGGCCGCGCCCCGGGAGCGCGTGGCCGCCGGCTCAGCCGCGGTCGGGGTCGAGCGGTGCCAGCGCGTCGCGCAGCCGCGCCAGCGCCAGCACCGCCAGGGTCAGGGTGTTCTCGATCTCGCCGGTCTCGACCAGCCGCGCCAGCTCGGACGGCGCGGCGAGCACCACCTCGAGGTCCTCGCCGGCGTCCTGGGTGATCGCCGCGCGCCGCGTCACCGGCTCGGCCAGGAACACGTGCACGCGGTTGGAGAACAGCGCCGACTGCGGGCTCAGGGTGCCCAGCGGGCGCAGCTCGCCGCCCGCGTAGCCGGTCTCCTCGAGGCACTCGCGCATCGCCCCGGACCCCGGGTTGGCATCGTCGGGCTCGTACAGCCCGCCGGGGAACTCGAGGCCGACGCGGCGGCTGCCGTGGCGGTACTGCCGCACCAGCACCAGCCGGCCGTCGGTGGTGACCGGGATCACCTGCAGCCAGTCGACCATGTGCACGACGGTGAAGTCGAGCTCGGCGCCGGTGCGCGGCGAGCGTGCCCGGTCACGGGAGACGCGGAAGAAGCCGTGGTCGGCGACCTCCGTCGAGGCGAGGTGGGTCCAGGGTTTGACCATGCGCCTAGTCTACTGTGCCGCCCTCCCCGCTGCAGTACCCGGGGCTTCCCGGCTCAGGCCGCGGCCTCGCGGTGCACGTGGAAGCGCTTGGCCTTGAGCTCGAAGCGCGGCAACGTGCCACGCGGCACCTGGCTCAACCGCGGGCGGAACCCGAGCAGGGTGTGCAGGCGGTCGTTGACCTGGCGCACCACCTGCTCTCCCGCACCCTCGGCGAGGTCGAGCTCGATCTCCATCTCGTCCATGTGCTTGACCGTGTGCACGGTGATGCGGAACTCGTCGACCTCGGGGAACATGCGGATGATGTTCTCGACCGCCGACGGGAACACGTTGACCCCGCGCACCGTGACCATGTCGTCGGCGCGGCCGATCACCCCGCCCTCGAAGCGCATCGAGGTGCGCCCGCAGGCGCAGCGCTCGAGGTTGGCGCGGACCACGTCGCCGGTGCGGTAGCGGACCACCGGGAAGCCCCAGCGACCGAGGTTGGTGATCACCAGTTCGCCCTTCTCCCCGGTCGGCACCGGCTGCAGCGTCTCCGGGTCGAGGATCTCGGCGATGTACTCGCTCTCGATCAGGTGGGTGCCGCCCGGCTGCACCTCGCACTCGAACGAGTGCGCGCCGACCTCCGAGGCGCCGGCATGGTCGAAGCACTTGGCGTTCCAGGCGCCCTCGATGCAGGACTTGGTCGACGGGATGTTGGCCCCCGGCTCGCCGGCGTGGACGGTCGCGCGCACCGGGATCGAGCGGAGGTCGAAGCCGCTCTCGCGCGCCACCTCGGCCAGGCGCAGCGCGTAGGTCGGGGTGCAGGCGACCGCGGTGACCTGGGCGTCGCGCATCAGCTCGAGGCGCTGCAGCGAATCGCGCCCGCCGCCCGGCACCATCAGCGCGCCGATCCGCCGCGCGCCCTCGACCGCGGCCCAGAAGCCGATGAACGGACCGAAACCGAAGGCCAGGAAGATGGTGTCGCCGGGGCCCAGGCCGGCCCCGGCCAGCACGTGCCCCCAGCAGGTGCCCCACCAGTTCCAGCTCGCCTCGGTGTCGAGCACGCGCAGCGGGTTGCCGGTGGTGCCGGAGGTCTGGTGGAAGCGCGTGTACTGCTCCAGCGGGTAGGTCAGGTTGGTGCCGAACGGCCCGTTCTGCTCCTGGTCGGCGACCAGCTCGTGCTTGGTGGTCACCGGCAGCAGCGCCAGGTCCGCGGGCGTGCGCACCGCGGCCGGGTCGACCCCGGCGGCGCGCCACTTGTTGGCGTAGAAAGCGTTGTGCTGCTGCAACTCGGCCAGCATGGCGCGCAGCTTCTCACACTGGAGTTCGGCCAGCTGCTCGCGTGGCAGCGTCTCGGTCGCTTCGTCGAAGTAAGGCATGCTCTCGGTTCCTGCTCGGGTTGGCGGGGCGCGCGTGCGCCCCGTGTCGCTGCGTGCCGTCAGCCGGCGTGCTCGCGCATCTCGTCGAATACCGCCTGCTCCATGCGCAGCAGCTCCTCGCGGTGGTCGGCGGTCCACTCGTAGTGCAGCGGCGGGATGGTCACGCCGGGCCAGGACTGGTCCTTGACCCCGGAGACCTCCAGCTCGTACAGCGCGATCGCCGCCGGCGCCGCGGCGTCGATGCGCTCCTTCAGCTGGCGCACCTTGCCCTTGACCAGGTAGGTCACGTTGTCCGGTCCCATCACCACCAGGCCGGCCTGGCCGCTGCGTGTCAGGTTGGCCTGCGCCGTGCTGCCCTGGTCGGCGCCCAGGCGCAGGCGCTTGTCGTCGAGACCGACGACCCAGGTGTACTGGGAGCTCGGGTAGTCGTCGGCGCCGGCGGTCAGCAGCAGCCCGGGCGCGCCGGGGGTCAGGTAGCCGACCAGCTTCTTCGGCATCTCCTTGGTGATCTTGATCATCGTCTTCTCCTCGCGTGGTGGTTTCGTGGCGGCCGGCACGGGGCTGCCCGGCTCCGTTCAGTCGTGGTCAAGCCAGATGCGCAACGTCACCCGGTCGCCGTCGCGCACCCCGAGCAGTGGCCGCAGCGCACGCGGCGCGACGATCTCGAGCTTGCCTGCCGGGTAGCCGGGCACGTCGGGGAACAGCAACACCCCGGGCTCGCGGCCGGCG
>DATCZX010000251.1:0-4019 GCA_036525695.1 Gammaproteobacteria bacterium
CCTGCGCGAACCGGGTCTCGAGCACAAGGCGTCGATCGCCACCGAGGCGCGCGCGGCGGCCCGCGGCGGCATCACCACGCTGTGCTGCCCGCCCGATACCGAGCCGGTGATCGACACCCCCGCGGTGGCCGAGCTGGTCACCCACCGTGCGGCGACGGTGGGCAAGGTCCGCATCCGCCCGCTCGGCGCGCTGACCCAGGGTCTCGGCGGCGAGCGGATCAGCGAGATGGCGGCACTCAAGGCCGCCGGTTGCGTCGCGATGACCAACGCGCTGCAGGCGATCCGCGACACCCAGCTGTTGCGCCACGCGCTGGCCTACGCCGCCACCTTCGACCTGCCGGTGGTGCTGTGCGCCGACGACCCCTGGCTGCACGGCAGCGGCTGCATCCACGAGGGCGAGGTCAGCACCCGCCTCGGCCTGACCGGGATCCCCGGGATCGCCGAGAGCGTCGCCGTCGCGCGCGACCTCGCGCTGGTCGCCCATACCGGGGTGCGCGCCCACTTCGGCCGGCTGTCGACGGCGGCCGCGGTGGCGATGGTCGCCCGCGCCCGCGCCGACGGCCTGCCGGTGACCGCCGACGTCAGCGCGCACCACCTGCACCTGACCGAGCTCGATCTCAGCGATTACGACAGCAACTGCCACGTGCTGCCGCCGCTGCGCAGCCAGCGCGACCGCGCGGCGCTGCGCGCGGCGCTGGCCGACGGCACGCTGGACGCCGTCTGCTCGGACCACCAGCCGCACGAGGCGGAGGCCAAGCTGGCCCCGCTGCCGGCCACCGCGCCGGGTGTCAGCGGGCTGGAGACGCTGCTGCCGTTGACCCTGCGCTTGGTCGAGGAGGGCGTGCTGGACCTGCCCCGCGCGCTGGCGCGGCTGACCTGCGGCCCCGCCGCCGCGCTCGGCCTCGACGCCGGCACGCTGGCCCCGGGCAGTCACGCCGACGTCTGCATCTTCGACCCCGAGCAGCCGTGGCGGCTGACCGCTGCCACGCTGCGCAGCAGCGGCCACAACACGCCGTTCCTCGGCTGGGAGTTCCGCGCCAGGGTGACCCACACCCTGCTCGGCGGGCGGCTGGTGCACAGCCCGGAAGCCCCGGCATGAGCACGGTCGAGCCGCGCGCGCACCGCGGCACGATCTTCCCGGAGCGCGGCCGCCTCCGCGCCCACGACGCCCACCCGGGGGCCCAGTACGTGCTCCGTGTCGCGGCCCCGCGCGCGGCGGCAACGGCCCGGCCGGGCAGCTTCGCCCACGTGCAGTGCGACCCCGAACTGCCGATGCGCCGGCCGCTGTCGATCATGCGCGCCGAGGCCGAGGCCGGCTGGCTCGAGTTCCTGTACAAGGCGGTCGGCCACGGCACCGCCAGGCTGGCCCGGCGGCAGCCCGGGGAGACGCTCGACCTGCTGGCACCGATCGGGCGGCCGTTCACGCTGGACCCGGCACGCCCGCGCGGGCTGCTGCTCGGCGGCGGCGTCGGCCTGCCGCCGATGGTGTTCCTGGCCGAGCGGATGCGCCTGCAGGCGGGATCCATGCCGGTCGTCTTCCTCGGCTCGGAGATCCCCTTCCCGTTCCCCGCGCGGCCGTCCCAGCTGCTGCTCCCGGGGATGCCCGACGGGGCGATCGGCTGCATGCCGCTGCTCGACGACTGGGGGGTGCCGTGCCGGCTGGCCAGCCGCCAGGGCTACCCCGGCTGCCACGACGGCTACGTCACCGACCTCGCGCGCCACTGGCTCGATGCCCTGGCACCGGCGTCACGCGCGGAGGTCACGCTGTATGCCTGCGGCCCGGAACCGATGCTGGCCGCCGCCGCCGCGCTGGCACGCGACTACGCGCTGCCCGGGCAGCTGTCGCTGGAGGAGTACATGGCCTGCGCGGTCGGCGGCTGCGCCGGCTGCGTGGTCGAGATCGCCACCCCGGCCGGGGTGGCGATGAAGCGGGTCTGCGTCGACGGCCCGGTGTTCGCGGCCGACAGCGTGGTCGGTTTCCAGGCGGCGGCCGGCTAGCGGGGGCCCCGGCCACCGCGGGGGCCGGTCACATGCGCATGAACGACTCGTCGTCGCCGTCCTCGATCGACAGCTTGTCCAGCCCCTCGGAGAACTTCCGCGGGTCGCCGGCCGACTGGTCGAGCTTGATCATCAGGCGCACCTCGTTGGCCGAGTCGGCGAACTGCAGCGCGTCCTCGCGGCTGATCTCGCCCTCCTTGTAGAGGTCGAACAGCGCCTGGTCGAAGGTCTGCATGCCGTTCTCGCGCGACTGCTTCATCAGCGACTTGATCTCGTGCACCTCGCCCTTCTGGATCAGGTCCGAGGCCAGCGGCGTGTTGATCAGGATCTCGATCGCCGCGCGGCGGCCCTTGCCGTCCTTGCGCGGGATCAGCATCTGCGCGATCACCGCCTTGAGGTTCAGCGACAGGTCCATGAACAGCTGCTTGTGCCGCTCCTCGGGGAAGAAGTTGATGATGCGGTCCATCGCCTGGTTGGCGTTGTTGGCGTGCAGCGTCGCCAGCACCAGGTGACCGGTCTCGGCGAACGCGATCGCGTACTCCATGGTCTCCTGGTGACGGATCTCGCCGACCAGGATCACGTCCGGGGCCTGGCGCAGGGTGTTCTTCAGCGCGACGTCGAACGAGTCGGTGTCGACCCCGACCTCGCGCTGGGTGACGATGCAGCCGGCGTGCTGGTGCACGTACTCGATCGGGTCCTCGATGGTGATGATGTGGCCCTTCGAGTTCTGGTTGCGGAAGCCGATCATCGCCGCCAGCGAGGTCGACTTACCGGTGCCGGTGCCGCCGACGAACAGCACCATGCCGCGCTTGGTCATCGCGATCTCTTTGAGCTGCTGCGGCAGCTTCAGCTGCTCCAGGGTCGGGATCGTGGTCTCGATCCGGCGCAGCACCATGCCGACGTTGCTGCGCTGCACGAACACGTTGACGCGGAAGCGCCCCACCCCCGCCGCGCTGATCGCGAAGTTGCACTCGTTCGACTGCTCGAACTCCGAGCGCTGCTTGTCGTTCATGATGTCGTAGACGACCTTGCGCGCGGCCTCCGGGTTCAGCGGCTTGTCGGTCATCGGGGTGACCACGCCGTTGACCTTGAGCGACGGCGGGGCACCGGCGGTGATGAAGATGTCCGAGCCCTTCTTCTCGACGCAGAGCTTGAGCAGGTCGACGAAATCCATGGCCATGGCAGTTGCTCCCGATCCGCCTAGCGGATGCTTTCCTTGACGTTGGCTTTCATCCGCGCGTCCTGCATGCTCACCAGGCCCTTGCGTACCATCTCGACCAGGCCCTGCTCCAGCGTCTGCATGCCGATCGACGTGCCGGTCTGGATCGCCGAGTACATCTGCGCGACCTTGTTCTCGCGGATCAGGTTGCGGATCGCCGGGGTGCCGATCATGATCTCGTGCGCCGCGATGCGACCGCCGCCGATCTTCTTCATCAGGGTCTGCGAGATCACCGCGCGCAGGCCCTCCGACAGCATCGAGCGGACCATGTCCTTCTCCGCCGCCGGGAACACGTCGACGATGCGGTCGATGGTCTTCGCCGCGGAGACCGTGTGCAGCGTGCCGAACACCAGGTGGCCGGTCTCCGCCGCGGTCAGCGCCAGGCGGATGGTCTCGAGGTCGCGCATCTCGCCGACCAGGATCACGTCCGGGTCCTCGCGCAGCGCCGAGCGCAGCGCCTCGTTGAAGCCGAGGGTGTCGCGGTGCACCTCGCGCTGGTTGATGATGCACTTCTTCGACTCGTGCACGAACTCGATCGGGTCCTCGACGGTGAGGATGTGGCCGAGCTCCTTGTTGTTGATGTAGTCGATGATCGCCGCCAGCGTGGTCGACTTGCCGGAGCCGGTCGGCCCGGTCACCAGCACCAGCCCGCGCGGGTTGTCGGCGATGACCTTGAACTGCGGCGGACCGTTGATCTGCTCCAGCGTCAGCACCTTGGTCGGGATGGTACGGAACACCGCGCCGGCGCCGCGGTTCTGGTTGAAGGCGTTGACACGGAAGCGCGCAAGGTTGGGGACCTCGA
>DATCZX010000252.1:0-2762 GCA_036525695.1 Gammaproteobacteria bacterium
CGTGGGTCGGGCTTCAGCCCGACCTACAAGGACCATGGCGTCATCCCTGACTGTAGGGTGCGGTGACGTAGGAACCGCACCGCGGCCCTGAGCTCAGCGATGCGGTCGCGGGTGCAGCGTAGCCTGAGGGAATGCGGTCACCTTGCCGTAGCCTCACTCGGAACGCGGGCGCTCCTTGCGCTTGCCCTTCGGCTTGTCCTGGCGCGCCTTCTTCTCCGGCTTGCCGCGCCCGCCGCCGAGCCCCCCGCCGAAGCCGCCGTCCAGGCTGATGCGCAGCTGGCGGCCGCAGACCCAGACGGTCTGCAGGTGCTTGCACACCTCGCGCGGCATGCCGTCCGGCAGCTCCACCGTGCTGAAGGCGTCGAACAGGCGGATCGCGCCGATGTCGCGGCTGTCGAGGCCGGCCTCGTTGGCGATCGCACCGACGATGTTCTTCGGCTGCACGCCGTGGTCGCGGCCGACCTCGATCCGGTAACGGACCATGCCGGCCGATGAGCGATGGGTGTCCTCGCCCTGCTCGCCCGCGGCGCGCGGCGGACGCTCGGTGCGCTCGGGACGCGGCTGGTGCGGCGCGCGATCGGCCGGCGCCGGGCGCTCCTCGCGTGCCTGCCGCTCCGCCCGCGGCGGGGCCAGCGGGCGCTCGCGCTGGACCAGGAACGCCAGCGCCGCGGCGACCTCCTCGACGTCGACGCCGCGCTCCTCGCGGTAGGCCTCGACCACGTCGCGGAAGAAGGCCAGCTCCTGGCTCGAGCGGGTGGCGTCGAGCAGCTGCTTGAAGCGGGCGACGCGGCGGTCGCTGATGTCCTCCTGGGTCGGCAGCCGCATCGGCGTGATCGGCTGGCGGGTGACCTGCTCGATCAGCCGCAGCATGCGCCGCTCGCGCGGCGCGACGAACAGGATCGCCTTGCCGGTCCGGCCGGCGCGGCCGGTGCGCCCGATGCGGTGCACGTAGGCCTCGGGGTCGTACGGGATGTCGAAGTTGACCACGTGGGTGATGCGCTCGACGTCGAGCCCGCGCGCGGCGACGTCGGTGGCGACGACGATGTCGAGGCTGCCGTCGCGCAGCCGCTCGACGGTGCGCTCGCGCAGCGGCTGCGGCATGTCGCCGTTCAGCGCGGTGGCGGCGTAGCCGCGCGCCTCGAGCTTCTGCGCCAGCTCCTCGGTCGCCTGCTTGGTGCGCACGAACACCAGCATGCCGTCGAACTCCTCGACCTCGAGGATGCGCGTCAGCGCGTCGATCTTGTGCAGCCCGCTGACCGGCCAGAAGTGCTGCTCGATGGTCGCGACCGTCGCGGTCTTGGTGGCGATGCGCACCTCGACCGGCTCCTTCAGGTGCTTCTGCGCGACGCGGCTGATCGCCGGCGGCATGGTCGCCGAGAACAGCGCCACCTGGCGCGTCGCCGGGGTCGCCTCGAGGATCGCCTCGACGTCGTCGATGAAGCCCATGCGCAGCATCTCGTCGGCCTCGTCGAGCACCAGCGCGCGCAGCTGCTCGAGGCGCAGCGTGCGCCGGCCGAGGTGATCGAGGATGCGCCCCGGGGTGCCGACGATGACCTGGGCGCCGCGCTGCAGCTGGCGCAGCTGGCTGCCCATGCCCTGGCCGCCGTAGACCGGCAGCACGTGGAAGCCGCGCAGGTGGCGGGCGTAGGTCTGCATCGCCTCCGCGACCTGGATCGCCAGCTCGCGGGTCGGGGTCAGCACCAGCAGCTGCGGCGCCATCGACGCGAGGTCGAGCCGGCTGAGCAGCGGCAAGGCGAACGCGGCCGTCTTGCCGGTGCCGGTCTGCGCCTGGCCGAGCAGGTCGCGCCCTTCCAGCAGCGGCGGGATCGCCGCGGCCTGGATCGACGAGGGGTTCTCGTAGCCGACGTCGGTGACGGCCTGCAGCACGGCGGGCGCGAGGCCGAAGTCGGCGAATGCGGTACGGGGGGTGGCGGACATAACCGGGCCTGGGTCAGGGTGGGTGCCCGGGGCGGCAGCAGCGGTCGTGCCGGACGGGGACGGAGCCGGGCATTGTACTCCAGTCGACGACTGCCGGCGTGCCTGGCCGGGCTGCGCGGGGCGTGAGGCCCTGGCGGGGTACGCTTGCGCCCACCCCGGGACCGCCCGGTCAAACTTGCGCAACAGTTGTCCCAGGTCACTCAATCTGGCCCCCCGGGGCATCGCTGCCGGCAAGCCGGCCTGCATATACTTGACCTGATTGGTCTGATTCTGGCACTGCCCGAGCGCTCCGCGTCGACGGTGGATTGAGTCAAGCCAGGAGACCGCTGGAACGGGGCCGCATCCTGCAGCGACTCGCCCGAGGACCCAGACCATGGACACCCCCGCCACCGTCGCCGCCCCGCCCGGTCATCGCTACCCGACCGCCGTTGCGTGGCCCGGCGTTACCGGTGGCGCGACCCTCCCGCTCCCGGGATGCGGCAGGCGAGCGCCGGCGCGCGGCTGATGGACGAGCTGGAGAAAACCCGGGCGGAGCTCGCCGAGGCGCTCGAACAGCAGAAAGCGACGAACGAGATCCTCCGGGTCATCTCGAGTTCCACCGCCGATATCCGGCCGGTCTCCGCGATGATCGCGCAGCGCGCGATGAAGCTGTGCAAGGGCCAGTTCAGTGCCGTGTTCCGCTTCGACGGCGAGCTGATCCACCTGGTCGCCCACCACGGTCTGAGCCCCGAGGGAGCGACCGGCTACGAACGCGGCTTTCCCCAGCCACCGAGCCGCATCAACGCGATCGGCCGGGCGATCGTGGACCGATGCGTCGCCGCGAT
>DATCZX010000253.1:0-5790 GCA_036525695.1 Gammaproteobacteria bacterium
GGGCCGGCTATGTTCCGCCGAACAGGTCCGGCGCGGCCCCCGCCGGGTTTCCCCCCGGCGCGTCGAGACCGAAGTGGAGCCATGCGCTGCGGGTCGCCATGCGCCCCCGGGGAGTCCGCATCAGATACCCTTGCTGGATGAGGAAGGGCTCGAGCACGTCCTCGATGGTGCCGCGCTCCTCGCCGAGCGCCGCGGCGAGGTTGTCGACCCCGACCGGGCCGCCGCCGAACTTGTCGATCACGCTGCGCAGCAGCCGCCGGTCGAGGGCGTCGAAGCCGCTGTCGTCGACGTGCAGCAGCTGCATCGCCGCGCGCGCCACCTCGCCGGTGATGACGCCGTCCGCGCGCACCTCGGCGTAGTCGCGCACCCGGCGCAGCAGCCGGTTGGCGATGCGCGGGGTGCCGCGCGAGCGGCGCGCGATCTCGGCCGCGCCGGCGGCGTCGGTGGCCATCTTCAGGATCGCCGCCGAGCGGTGCACGATCCGGGTCAGCTCGTCCGGCGAGTAGAAGTCGAGGCGCTGGACGATGCCGAAGCGGTCGCGCAGCGGCGAGGTCAGCAGCCCGGCGCGGGTGGTCGCGCCGACCAGCGTGAACGGGGCCAGGTCGAGCTTGATCGAGCGCGCCGAAGGCCCCTCGCCGACCATGATGTCGATCTGGAGGTCCTCCATCGCCGGGTAGAGGATCTCCTCGACCACCGGGCTCAGGCGGTGGATCTCGTCGACGAACAGCACGTCGTTCGGCTCGAGGTTGGTCAGCAGCGCGGCGAGGTCGCCGGGGCGCTCGAGCACCGGCCCGGAGGTCTGGCGCAGGCCGACGCCCATCTCGTGCGCGATCACGTGCGCCAGCGTGGTCTTGCCCAGCCCGGGCGGGCCGAAGATCAGCACGTGGTCGAGCGCCTCGCCGCGGTTGCGCGCCGCGGCGATGAAGATCTCCATCTGCTCGACCACCTGCGGCTGGCCGATGTAGTCGGCCAGCTGGCGCGGGCGGATCATCCGCTCGAGCGACTCCTCGTCGGGCAGCGCCTCGGCGGCGACCAGGCGGTCCGGCTCGATCATCGGCGCTGCCCCTGCCCGGCCATCCCGTCAGCCCCGCACCGACGCCTGCAGCGCCCGGCGCACCAGCTCGGCGGTCTCGAGGTCCGGCGCCACCACCTCGCGCAGCCGGCGCTGCGCCTCGTCGGGCTTGAAGCCGAGCGCGACCAGCGCCTCGCGCGCCTCGCTCTCGGCGCTCTGCGGCGCCCCCCCGGGCGTGGCCGTAGCGCCCGCGAGCCCGGTCGCCGGCAGGCGGTCGCGCAGCTCGACGATCAGCCGCTGCGCGGTCTTGCGGCCGATCCCGGGCAGCCGGGTCAGCATCGCCACGTCCTCGTCGCGGACGCAGCGCGCGAGCTCGTCGGCATCGGCGCCGGAGAGGATGGTCAGCGCCAGCTTGGCGCCGATCCCGCTGACCTTGATCAGGTTGCGGAACAGCTCGCGCTCGGCCGGCGTGGCGAAGCCGTAGAGCACCTGCGCGTCCTCGCGCACCGCCAGGTGGGTGTGCAGCGTCACCTCGGCGTTCAGCGCCGGCAGCACCGCGCAGGTCGACAGCGGCGCCTCGACCTCGTAGCCGACGCCGCCGACGTCGACCAGCAGGTACGGCGGCTGCTTCAGCAACAGCCGGCCGCGCAGCCGGCCGATCACCGCAGCCTCCCGGCGCGCATCCGCGTGGCCCCGCCGACCTGGACCGCCAGCCGCCGGCTGGCGCCGTGGCACAGCGCCACGGCGAGCGCGTCGGCGGCGTCGCTCGGCGGCGGCGCCGGCAGCGCCAGCAGCCGCTGCACCATCTCCTGCACCTGCTGCTTGCTCGCCGCGCCGTAGCCGGCCACCGCCTGCTTGACCTGGCGCGCGGTGTACTCGCCGACCGGCAGCGCCCGGCTGGTGCAGGCGCAGATCGCCGCGCCGCGGGCCTGGCCGAGCTTCAGCGCGGAGTCGGCGTTGCGGTGCATGAACACCTGCTCGATCGCGGTCTCGTCCGGGCGGTAGGTGGCGATCACCTCGCCGAGCCCCTCGTAGATGGTGTGCAGCCGGCCGACGAACTCGCCGTCGCCGCAGCGCACCGTGCCGCTGGCGACGTAGCGGGTGGCGCTGCCGTCGAGCTCGACCACGCCGTAGCCGGTGATGCGCGAACCCGGGTCGATGCCGAGGATGCGGGTCATCCGTGGAGGTTACCCTGACGCCATCGCGGCGTCAGCCTTCGAGCCCGGCGAGCAGGTCCTCGTCGAACTCGGCGTTGGAGTAGACGTTCTGCACGTCATCGAGGTCCTCGAGCATCTCCAGCAGGCGCATCAGGCGCGCGCTCTGCTCGGCGTCGTCGACGGCGACACTGGTGGCGGCGCGCAGCGTCACCTCGGCGCTGTCGGGGCCCAGCTGCGCCTGTTCGAGCCGTGTCCTGACCGCGGCGAACGCCTCGGGCGCGGTCAGCACCTCCAGCGAGCCGTCGTCGAGCGTGACCACGTCGTCGGCGCCGGCCTCGAGCGCCAGCTCCATCAGCCGCTCCTCGTCGACCCCGGCCGGGAAGCTGAACTGCCCGACCTCGCTGAACAGGTAGGCGACCGAGCCGTCGGTGCCGAGGTTGCCGCCGCACTTGTTGAAGGCGTGGCGCACGTCGGCGACGGTGCGGTTGCGGTTGTCGGTCAGGCAGTCGACCAGCACCGCGACGCCCCCCGGGCCGTAGCCCTCGTAGCGCACCTCGAAGTAGTCGTCGCTGCCTTCGGCGCCGGCGCCGCGCTTGGCCGCGCGGTCGATGACGTCCTTGGCCATGTTGGCGGCCAGGGCCTTGTCGATCGCCGTGCGCAGGCGCGGATTCATGTCCGGGTCGCCGCCACCGTGGCGCGCGGCCGTGGTGATCTCGCGGATCAGCTTGGTGAACAGCTTGCCCTTCCTCGCATCCTGCGCTGCCTTGCGGTGGCGGATGTTGGCCCACTTGCTGTGACCGGCCATGCAGTTCCTCGTCGGGGTGATGGGTCGGCGGTGCGCGCTCGCGGCCGCGGCCGCGCCGCCGGCCCGGCCGGCGCGCGCAGAATCGCGGAAGTCTAGCACCGCGCGCCGGGCGCGGTCAGCAGCGCTACATGCCCATGGAGCGGCTCGGGCCCGGGCTGAAACACCCGTGGCGCAGGAAGTGCGCGGTCTCCTCGGCCGCGCTGCGCGCGGTCAGCAGCGACAGGTGGGTCAGCGGCAGCTGGAGGCGGTCGCGGGCGCCGTCGAGCCGGGTCTCGGCGACGCGCACCGTGCCGTCGCTCGGCGCCGGCACGCCGGTGACCCAGCGCCCGAGGCCCCAGGGCCGCGCCCCGGCGATCACGCCGAGCTCGACGTCGCCGGGCAACTCCCCGCCGCCGCAACGCAACGGCTCGGCGTTGCGCCCGAGCAGCCAGCGGCCCGCGCCGCAGGCACCCAGCCGGCGCGCCGCGAGGCTGCCGGCGAACGGGCTGCCGAGCGCCACCGCGCGCCCGGGGTGACGGTAGCCGAGCCGGTACAGCTCCAGCAGCAGCAGGCCGCCGAGGCTGTGGCCGACCAGGTGCAGCTCGCCGGCCGCCACGTCCTGCAGCCGCGCGCGCAGCGCCTGCGCGGCCGGCGCCAGCGCGCCGGACCAGCTGCGGTAGGCGAAACGGGTGGTGGCGAAGCCGGATCGGCGCAGGCGCCGTTCCAGCGGCAGCAGGCTCCAGGCCGGCATCCACAGGCCGTGCAGCAGCACCACCCGCGGGGCCCGGGGAGCGGGGCTCATCCGCCGGGCGCGGGGTTCACGGCGAGGCGGCGAGCATCCGGTCGAGCGCGGTGCGCGCCTGCGCGGCCTCGTCCGCGGGCACGCTGACCCGGTTGACCACCTGGCCGGCAACCAGGCTCTCCAGCACCCAGGCGAGGTGCTGCGGGTCGATGCGGAACATGGTCGAGCACATGCACACGGTCGGCGACATGAAGTGCACCGACTTGCCCTCGTGCTTGACCTCGTTGTGCAGCCGGTTGACCAGGTTCAGCTCGGTGCCGACCAGCCAGCGGCTGCCCGGCGGTGACGCCTTGACGGTGCGGATGATGGTCTCGGTCGAGCCGACCACGTCGGACTTCTGGCACACCTCGAACGAGCACTCCGGGTGCGAGATCACCTTGACCTCCGGGTGCAGCGCGCGGAAGCGGTCGATCTGGCCCGGGTTGAACATCTGGTGCACCGAGCAGAAGCCCTTCCACAGGATCACCCGGGCCTGGCGGAGCTGCGCCTCGGTCAGGCCACCGAGCGGGCGGTCGAAGTCCCAGGTGACCATCTGCTCGAGCGGGATGCCCATCCGGTGGCCGGTGTTGCGACCGAGGTGCTGGTCGGGAAAGAACAGCACCTTGCCGCGCTGGGCGAACGACCAGTCGAGCACCTGGCGGGCGTTGCTAGAGGTGCAGACGATGCCGCCGTGGCGGCCGCAGAAGGCCTTCAGGTCGGCCGCCGAGTTGATGTAGGTGACCGGGGTCACCTCCTGCTCGGCGTCGAGCACCGCGGCCAGCTCGCGCCAGGCGCGCTCGACCTTGGCCAGGTTGGCCATGTCGGCCATCGAGCAGCCGGCGGCGAGGTCCGGCAGGATCGCCACCTGCTCCGGGCGCGACAGGATGTCGGCGACCTCGGCCATGAAGTGCACGCCGCAGAAGACGATGTACTCGGCCTGCGAGTCCGCGGCCAGCCGCGACAGCCTCAGCGAGTCGCCGGAGAAGTGCGCGTGGCGGAACACCTCCTCGCGCTGGTAGTGGTGCCCCAGGATCACCAGCCGCTCGCCGAGGGCGGCCTTGGCGGCGACGATGCGCGCCTCGCAATCGGCGTCATCGAGGTCGGCGAACTGCTGCAGGGCAAGGGCGGTCTGGCTCATCTTGGATCTCGGCTCCTGGGCGGCCGGTGCCCGCATCGGGGCGCACCGGGGCGATCTTGCTGCGCTGCAAAAGGGGTGTCAACCCGACAACAGCAGGGCCTTCAGCGCGGCCCGGTCGGTCCACGACGAGGCCCGGGTGACGGCCTCCGCGCCCGGCAGCCACGCATAGACGCGGTGCTCGGCGGGGTTCAGGCGCACGTCCACGCGCCCGGGGAGTTCGACCACGAACACGTGCTCGAGGTTCTCCACCACCGCCGGGTGGTAGCGGGCGCGCCACGCCGGCAGGATCGGGAAACGGTTGACCTGCCCGGTGGCCACCGGGACGGCATCGATGCCGGTCTCCTCGGCCAGCTCGCGCCGCGCGGCGGCCGCCGGCGCCTCCTCCCAGCCGAGGCTGCCGGTGACCGACTGCCAGAAGCCGGGCGGGTGGGTGCGCTCGAGCAGCAGCGCCTCGCCGGCGGCGGTGCCGATCACCACCAGCACCGACTCGGGGCGCTTCCAGTCGCCCGCGCCCGGGGCGCCAGGCTGCGGCATGGCCTCAGGAGGGGTGGCGGACGCGCAGGTTCAGCTCGTCCAGCTGCAGCTGGCTGACGGCCGCGGGGGCCTGGGTCAGCGGGCAGCTGGCCGACTGCGTCTTCGGGAACGCGATGACGTCGCGGATCGAGCCCGCGCCGGCCATCAGCATCACGATGCGGTCGAGGCCGAAGGCGATGCCGCCGTGCGGCGGCGCGCCGTACTTCAGCGCGTCGAGCAGGAAGCCGAACTTCTCGCGCGCCTCGTCGGCGCCGAGCCCGAGCAGCTGGAACACCGCCGACTGCAGCTCGCTGCGGTGGATACGCACCGAGCCGCCGCCGACCTCGGTGCCGTTCAGCACCAGGTCGTAGGCGCGCGACAGGGCCTGGCCGGGGTCGTCGAGCA
>DATCZX010000254.1:0-4521 GCA_036525695.1 Gammaproteobacteria bacterium
GGTGCTCGATGCGGTTCGCGAGCTCACCGCATCCTGCATCGACGGCGAGCGCAGCTCCCGTGCCGGGTCTCGCCCTGTAGGGTGCGGTGACGCAGGAACCGCACCGGGTGCCTCGCGGTGCTCGATGCGGTTCGCGAGCTCACCGCATCCTGCATCGACGGCGAGCGCAGCTCCCGTGCGGGATCTCGCCCTGTAGGGTGCGGTGACGCAGGAACCGCACCGCGCAGCCACTCGCGGCCTACGCCTCCAGCAACCGCCGCAGCACGAACGGCAGGATGCCGCCGTGGCGGAAGTAGTCGAGCTCGTCGGCGGTGTCGACGCGGCACAGCAGCTCGACCGCCTGCTCGCTGCCGTCGGCACGGGTGATCGTGCAGCCGAGGCGGCAGCCGGGCCGCAATGACTCCAGCCCGCCGAGCGAGAAGGTCTCGCTGCCGTCGAGGCCGAGGCTCGTGCGGTCGATGCCGGCGGGGAACTGCAGCGGCAGCACGCCCATGCCGACCAGGTTCGAGCGGTGGATGCGCTCGAAGCTCTCGGCGATCACCGCGCGCACGCCGAGCAGCAGCGTGCCCTTGGCCGCCCAGTCGCGCGATGAGCCGGTGCCGTACTCCTTGCCGGCGACCACCACCAGCGGCACGCCCTCGTCGCGGTAGCGCATCGCCGCGTCGTAGATCGACAGCGGCTCGCCGCTCGGCTGGTGCACGGTGACCCCGCCGCTGGTGCCGGGCGCCATCTCGTTGCGCAGGCGCACGTTGGCGAAGGTGCCGCGCATCATCACCTCGTGGTTGCCGCGGCGCGAGCCGTAGGAGTTGAAGTCCGGCTGCGCGACGCCCTGCGCGAGCAGGTAGTTCCCGGCCGGGCCGTCACGCGCGATGCTGCCGGCCGGCGAGATGTGGTCGGTGGTCACCGAGTCGCCGAGCAGCGCGAGCAGGCGCGCGCCGGCGATCGGCGCGACGGTGTCCGGCGCCTGCGGCATGCCGACGAAGTAGGGGGGATTCTTGACGTAGGTGCTCGCATCGTCCCAGGCGTAGGTCTGCCCGCCGGCAACGTCGATGGCGCGCCACTCGGGCGGGCCGGTGAAGACGTCGGCGTAGCGCGCGCGGAAGATCGCCGGGTCGGTCGAGCGGCGCCGCGCCGTCTCGATCTCGGCCGGGGTCGGCCAGAGGTCGCGCAGGTAGACCGGTTGGCCGTCGGCGTCCTCGCCGAGCGGGTCCTGGTGCAGGTCTACGCGCAGGCTGCCGGCCAGCGCGTAGGCGACCACCAGCGGCGGCGACGCGAGGTAGTTGGCGCGCACCTGCGGGTGGATGCGCCCCTCGAAGTTGCGGTTGCCGGAGAGCACCGCGCAGGCGACCAGGTCGCCGGCCTTGATCGCGTCGCCGAGCACCGGGTCGAGCGGTCCCGAGTTGCCGATGCAGGTGGTGCAGCCGTAGCCGACCACCTGGAACCCGAGGGCGTCGAGGTCCTCCTGCAGCCCGGTCGCCTGCAGGTAGTCGCTGACCACCTGCGAGCCCGGGGCGAGCGAGGTCTTGACCCACGGTTTCACCGTCAGCCCGCGGCGCCGGGCGTTGCGCGCCAGCAGGCCGGCGGCGACCATCACCGACGGGTTCGAGGTGTTGGTGCAGCTGGTGATCGCGGCGATCACCACGGCGCCGTGCTCGAGCGTGTAGTCCCGGTCGGCGACCGGCGCGCTGGCGCCGGGGTTGCCCTTGCCGCCGAGCAGCTCGGGCAGCTGGCCGCGGAACGCGCCGGCCGCCTCCTTCAGCAGCACGCGGTCCTGCGGCCGCTTCGGCCCGGCCAGGCTCGGCTCGACCGTGCCCATGTCGAGTTCCAGCACGTCGCTGTAGTGCGGCTCGGGCGCGGCCGGGTCGTGCCACAGGCCCTGCGCCTTGGCGTACGCCTCGACCAGCGCGATGCGTGCCGGGTCGCGGCCGGTGTAGGCGAGGTAGGCCAGGGTCTCGCCGTCGACCGGGAAGAAGCCGCAGGTGGCGCCGTACTCCGGGGCCATGTTGGCCAGCGTCGCCCGGTCGGGCAGCGTCAGGTGCCCGAGGCCGGGGCCGCAGAACTCGACGAACTTGCCGACCACGCCGTGCGCGCGCAGCTGCTGCGTCACCGTCAGCACCAGGTCGGTGGCGGTCGCGCCGGACGGCAGTTCGCCGGTGAGCCGGAAGCCGACCACCTCGGGCAGGCGCATCGACAGCGGCTGCCCGAGCATCGCCGCCTCGGCCTCGATGCCGCCGACGCCCCAGCCGAGCACGGCGAGGCCGTTGATCATCGTCGTGTGGCTGTCGGTGCCGACCAGCGTGTCGGGGTAGGCGAGCGGCGCGTTGCCGTCGTCGGCGGTCCACACCGTCTGCGCCAGGTACTCGAGGTTGACCTGGTGGCAGATGCCGGTGCCGGGCGGCACCACGCGGAAGTTCGCGAACGCCTGCTGGCCCCAGCGCAGGAAGGCGTAGCGCTCGCCGTTGCGCGCCATCTCCAGCGCCACGTTGTCGCGGAACGCACCGGCCGAGCCGAAGTGGTCGACCATCACCGAGTGGTCGATCACCAGGTCGACCGGCGCCAGCGGGTTGATCCGCTGCGGGTCGCCACCGAGCGCGACCATCGCGTCGCGCATCGCCGCGAGGTCGACCACCGCCGGCACCCCGGTGAAGTCCTGCATCAGCACGCGCGCGGGGCGGAACGCGATCTCGTGGTCGGAACGGCGGCGCGCCAGCCAGGCCGTCACCGCGCGCAGGTCGCTGCCGGTGACGCTCTGGCCATCCTCGTGGCGCAGCAGGTTCTCGAGCAGGATCTTCAGCGTCACCGGCAGCCGCGACAGGTCGCCGAGCACGCGGGAGGCTGCTTCGAGGCTGTAGTAGCGGTAATCCGCGTCGCCGACGCTGAGCGTGCTCAGGGTGCGGAAGGTATCGAGGCTGGGCATGGCGTTTACTCCGGCACGGCAGGGAAGTGCAGAGTCTAGGACAGGGTGTCGACGAGGGTGTTCCGGAGCGGTGTGCCGTGCCCGGCTACGCTCACGCGCCGGCTCAGTCGTAGTCCAGGCTGCCACCGCGCGCCCCGCCACGGAACGGCTGCAGCAGCAGCCCGGGCAGGTCCAGCGCGGCCGGCTCGCGGTACTCGTTGAGGCCGATGGTCATGCCGGTGTGGCCGTCGCGCGGCTGGTCGCGGTAGGTGCCGAACAGGCGGTCCCAGACCGACAGGTTGAAGCCGTAGTTGCTGTTGGTCTCGACCGGGCGCACCGAGTGGTGCACGCGGTGCATGTCCGGGGTGACGATCACCCGGCGCAGCCGGCGGTCCCACTCCCACGGCAGGTAGACGTTGCCGTGGTTGAACATCGCCGCGCCGTTGAGCAGGATCTCGAACAGCAGCACCGCCAGCGCCGGCGCGCCGAGCGCGGCGACCAGCCCCATCTTGATCAGCATCGACAGCACGATCTCGACCGGGTGGAAGCGCAGCGCGGTGGTCAGGTCGAACTCCATGTCGGTGTGGTGCACGCGGTGCAGCCGCCACAGCCCCGGCACCGCGTGGAACAGCACGTGCTGGAGGTAGATCGCCAGGTCGAGGAGCAGCACCGCCAGCAGCACGGCGAGCCAGCCGGGCAGCGCGAGGTTGTTCAGCAGGCCCCAGCCACGCGCCTCGCCGAGCAGCGCGATGCCGACCGCGGCGGTCGGCAGCAGCAGGCGCAGCAGCAGGCCGTCGATCAGCAGCAGGCCGAGGTTGACCGGCCAGCGGCTGCGCCGTGGTTGTTCCCGGTCGCGCCGCGGGCGCTGCCACTCCCACGCGGCCATCGCGGCGAAGATCGCGGCGAAGGCGAGCAGGCGGACCCAGGCCTCGTTGGCGAGGAGGGCGTTCATGCGATGATGGGTTTCGGCAAGAGGAGGTTTCTCGCTAAGACGCAAAGGACGCCAAGGAGTGGCAAGTGATGATTGAAAATGAGATTGGTCGGTGTGTGGTTGACGGGGCGGTGCAGGTTCATCGTGAACTGGGTCCCGGGCTGCTGGAATCGGTGTACGAGGTGGTGCTTGCAGAGGAGCTGCGCCGGCGGGGATGGCAGGTCGAGCGGCAGGTGCCCGTTCCGATCGAGTGCCGCGGCATCCGGTTCGAGGAAGGGTTCCGCGCGGACCTGGTCATCGGGAACCGGGTCATCGTCGAACTGAAGTGCGTCGAACGGCTCAACAACGCCCACAAGAAACAGCTGCTGACCTACCTGCGCCTCGCGGACAAGCGGCTGGGCTACCTGCTCAACTTCGGCGAGGCGCTGATGAAGGACGGCATCACCCGAACGGTGAACCGCCTCCCCGAGCCAAACCATTGATCCCTTCCCGTCCTTGGCGCCCTTAGCGTCTTGGCGAGAGCTCTTGCCACCCAGGTTATCCGATCCCTTGGCGCCCTTGGCGTCTTGGCGAGAGAACCAAACGCCGAGAGCTACCGCCCCTTCCACTCCGGCCGCGGCGGCTTGCCGAGGAAGGCGTCGATGCCGTCGCGCGCGTCCTCGGTGGTCATGTTGCAGGCCATGGTCTCGTTGCC
>DATCZX010000255.1:0-2040 GCA_036525695.1 Gammaproteobacteria bacterium
ACCGGGTGCCGCCGCGGCGGCCGAGCTGCCGGTGGTGCCGCTGCAGGCGCCGGCGCCGCGCCGGCGCGGGCTGCTGCGGCTGCTCGCGGCCGCCTTCGTGCTGCTGCTGCTCGGCGCCGGCTTCGTGCTGCTGGCGACGCCGGTGACGCTGAAGGTGGCGCCGGCACCGGAGGCGCTGGCACTGCGCGGTTTCCCGCCGGCCCTGCCGCTGGGCGGGCGCTGGCTGGCGCTGCCCGGCGACTACACGGTGAACGCGACGCTGGCGGGCCACCGGCCGCTGCAGGCCGCGCTCGCGGTGCGCCGCGACGGCCCGCGCGCGTTCGCCTTCACGCTCGCGGAGCTGCCCGGCCGGGTCGGCGTGTCGGTGACCCCGGAGGTGCCGTTCACGCTGCAGGTCGACGGCGTCGAGGTCGGCCTCGCGGACGGGGTCGCGGAGATTCCGGGCGGGGTCCACACGCTGCGCGTCGCCAGCGCGCGCCACCTGCCGGCCGAGCAGACGCTCGAGGTGGCCGGGCGCGGCGCCACGCAGCAGGTCGCGTTCACGCTGCAGCCGGCCTGGGCCGAGGTCACGCTGGGCAGCCGCCCGGACGGCGCCGCGGTCAGCGTCGACGGGGCCCCGGCCGGCGCCACGCCGCTGCTGCTCGAGCTGCTGCAGGGCGAGCACGAGCTGCTGTTCGAGCTCGAGCTGCACCAGCCGGTGCGCCTGCTCGCGCAGGTCGAGGCCGGCGTGCCGCTGCGGCTCGACGACGTCGTGCTGCCGCCGGCCGACGGCGTGCTGCTGCTGCAGAGCACCCCGCCCGGCGCCACCGTGACCGTCGACGGCGCCTACCGCGGGCTGACCCCGCTCGAGCTGCCGCTGGCGGCCGCCGTGGAGCACCGCGTCCGGCTGGCGCTGGCCGGGCACCACGGCGCCGAGCGCAGCGTGCAGCTGCGCCCCGAGGAGCGGCGCGAGCTGGCGGTGGCGCTGCCGGCCGAGCTCGGCACGCTGTTCGTCGTCGCCACCCCGGCCGATGCCGCGCTGAGCGTCGACGGCCGCCCGGCAGGAGCGGCGACCCAGCGCCTGCAGCTGCCGGCGCGGGCGCACCTGCTCGAGTTCAGCAAGCCGGGCTACGCGACGCAGCAGCTGACGGTGACGCCGCGTCCCGGGGTCAGCCGGCGGGTCGAGGTGACGCTGCAGCCGGAGGCCGCGGCGCGTGCCGCCGCGCAGCCGGAGACGCTGGCCGCACCGGGCGGGATCGAGCTGCGCCTGGTGCGGCCGGGCCCGCCGTTCCGCATGGGCGCGTCGCGGCGCGAGGCCGGCCGCCGCGCCAACGAGAGCGCGCGGCTAGTGCAGCTGACCCGCGCGTTCTACCTCGGGACGACCGAGGTGACCAACGCGCAGTACCGGCAGTTCAAGCCCGGGCACCTCGCCGGCAGCGCCGAGGGGGTGACGCTGGACGGCGAGCGCCTGCCAGCGGTCAAGCTGAGCTGGGACGACGCGGCGCGTTTCTGCAACTGGCTGAGCCGCCAGCAGGGGCTGCCGGAGGCGTACCGCGAGGAGGGCGGGCGGATGCTCGCGGTGGAGCCGCCGAACAGCGGCTACCGGCTGCCGAGCGAGGTCGAGTGGGCCTACGTCGCGCGCGCGCTCGGCCGCGAGGAGCCGGCCCGCTACCCTTGGGACGGCGGCTACCCGCCGCTGCAGCCGGCCGGCAACTTCGCCGACCGGCGCATCGCCGACACCCTGGCCGACACCGTTCCCGGCTACGATGACGGCTACCGCGGCCCGGCGCCGGTGGCCAGCTTCCCGGCCTGGCCGGCGGGGTTCCACGACCTCGGCGGCAACGTCGCCGAGTGGACCGGCGACTGGTACGCGGTCTACCCCGGCGCGGCCGAGCGGCTGGAGCAGGACCCGCGCGGCCCGGCCGGCGGCGAGCACCGCGTGGTGCGCGGCTCGAGCTGGCGCCACGGCAGCGTCACCGAGCTGCGCCTGAGCTACCGCGACTACAGCCGCGGGCCGCGCGACGACCTCGGTTTCCGCGTCGCGCGCGACGCCGAATGAGA
>DATCZX010000256.1:0-3312 GCA_036525695.1 Gammaproteobacteria bacterium
GAACTCCAGCTCCTCCCCGCTGGGACCCTCGGCGACGTAGCGGACGAGTTCGCTGTCGAGCAGCGCCAGCGCCTCGGCCGCCTGGTCGTTGCGCGTCTGCAGCCCCATCTGGAACGGGCCGGGCTGGCGCAGCGGCAGGAAGTAGCTGTAGACGCTGTAGGCCAGCCCGCGCTGCTCGCGGACCGTGTCGTTGAGCCGCGAGACCAGGCCGCTGCCGCCGAGCACGTGGTTGCCGAGGTAGAGGGCGAAGTAGTCGGGGTCGCCGCGGCCGATCCCCGGCTGGCCGACCAGCACGTGGGTCTGCGCCGACGGGAACTCGACGTGCACCTCGCGCGGGCCGTCCAGCGCCGGCACCGCGGGCAGCGGCGGGGCCGGCTCGCCGGCGGCGAGGCCGGCGGTGACCCGCGTGGCGAGCGCCTCGGCCTGCGCGCGGTCGACCGCGCCGACGATCGCCAGCAGCGCGTTGCGCGCGACGTAGTGGCGGCGGTGGAAGGCGGCGACGTCGTCGCGGGTCAGCGCGGCCAGGCTCGCCTCGCTGCCGGCGGGTGGCGCGGCGTACGGGTGGTCGCCGTACAGCGCGGCGTAGAACGCCTGCTCGGCGAGGTCGCCGGGGGACTGCTTCTGCGCCTGCAGCGCGACCTTCATGCGGTCGAGCTCGCGGCCGAAGTCCGGCGCGGCGAAGGTCGGCTCGGCGAGGATCGTCGCCAGCAGCTCGAGCGCGGGCTCGAGCAGCTGCGGGTCGGTCAGGCTGCGCAGCGACACCGAGGCCAGGTCGCGGTCGGCCTGGGCGCCGAAGCGCGCGCCGAGCCCCTCGAAGGTGCCGGCGATCGCATCCGCGTCGTAGCCACCCGCGCCCTCGCCGAGCAGGCCGCTGGTCAGCAGCGCGAGGCCGGGCAGCGCGCCGTCGCGCGCGCTGCCGGCGTCGAACACCACCTCGACGTCGACCATCGGCAGCGCGTCGGCGGCGATGAACAGCACGCGCACGCCGTTCGGCGTGGTCCAGGTCTGGATCTGCGGGGCCGCGGCCAGCGGCGGCGCGAGCAGGGCGCCGAGCAGCAACAGCGCGGTGACGCGCAAGCGGGCGAGGGACCTACTGGGCATGGCGGTTCTCCTCGGCGCCGGCAGCCGGCAGCGGTTCCAGCTCGGCGACGGTCAGCCGCGTGTCGACCAGGTACTTGCGGGCCACCGCCTGCACCTGCTCCGGGGTCACCGCGCGGATTGCCGCCTGGTACTCGTCGAGGCGCTGCCAGCCGAGGCCGACCGTCTCCAGGATGCCGATCTGCATCGCCTGGTAGAACACCGAGTCGCGCTCGTAGACCTTGCTGGCGACCACCTGGGCCTTGATCCGGTCGAGCTCCTGCTGGCTCACCGGCGCCTGCTGCACCGCGGCGACCTGCGCCCGCAGCGCCGCCTCCAGCGCGGCCAGGTCCTGGCCGGTGGCCGGGGTGCCGTCGAGCAGGAACAGGTCCTCGGGCAGCCGCCCGTAGAGCGAGTAGCCGGCGCCGGCGCTGGCGGCGATCTGCTCGCCGCGCACCAGCTCGCTGGCCAGCCGGGCGCTGGCGCCGCCGTCGAGCACGCCGGCCAGCACCTCGAGCGCGTAGGCCTCGGCGGGATCCTCGGCACCGCGCAGCGTCGGCACCTTGTAACCGAGCAGCAGGTAGGGCAGCTCGGCGCGGGCGCGCAGCGTCAGCCGGCGCTGGCCGTCCTGGGGCAGCTCGCTGCGCGGCTTCGGCGGCGCGATGCTCTCCGGCTGCAGCGGGCCGAAGTGCTTCTGCGCCAGCGCGTGCACCGCGTCCGGCGCGACGTCGCCGACCACCACCACGGTGGCGTTGTTCGGCGCGTACCAGCGCCGGTACCACGCGGTCACGTCCTCCAGCGCGAGGTTGGCCAGGTCGTCCGGCCAGCCGATGATCGGGTTGCGCTGCGGGCTGGTCAGGAACGCCGCGGCGTTGAAGCGCTCGTAGGCCAGCGACTGCGGGTTGTCGTCGGTGCGCAGCCGGCGCTCCTCCTGCACCACCTTGAGCTCCTTGGCGAACTCCGCGGGGTCGAACTGCAGGTGGCGCATGCGCTCGGCCTCGAGCTCGAACGCGGTCTCCAGCCGCGAGCGCTCCAGGGTCTGGAAGTAGGCGGTGTAGTCCTTGGCGGTGAACGCGTTCTCGCGCCCGCCGAGCTCGGCGATGCGCCGCGAGAACTCGCCCGGCGCCAGCTTCTCGGTGCCCTTGAACATCATGTGCTCGAGCACGTGGGAGGCACCGGTGATGCCGTCGTGCTCGTAGCTCGAGCCGACCTTGTACCAGACCTGCGAGACCACCACCGGGGCGCGGTGGTCGGGTTGCACCAGCAGGCGCAGGCCGTTGTCGAGGCGGTACTCGTGGACCTGCGGCGCGGCGCTGGCGCACAGCGGCAGCAGGGCCAGCACGGCGAGCGGGAAGAATCGTGGTGACATCGGCACTCCTTGGGAAATGGTGCGGTCAGCGGCCACGCCGCTTACCGGTCGCCGGGGGCGGTGCTAGGATACCGGCCTCCCTTGCCGGCGTGGACCCAGGCGGAACGCCGGCACATCGCTGAGACAGCACGCACGATGTTTGGTTTCCGCAAGGACAAGGCGGCCGCCGCCACGCAGACACCGCCACCGGCCCGGCGCGGCCTGTTCGCGCGCCTGCGCGACGGCCTGCGCAAGACCCGCGGCGGCCTCGCCGGGCTGTTCCGCGGGCGCGCGATCGACGCCGAGCTGCTCGAGGAGCTGGAGACCCGGCTGCTGCTCGCCGACGTCGGCATCGAGGCGACCACGCGCATCGTCGGCGACCTGAGCGCGCGGCTGCAGCGCCAGCAGCTCGGCGACGGCGCCGCGCTGCTGGCCGCGCTGCACGAGGACATGGAGCGGCTGCTGGCGCCGTGCAGCGTGCCGCTGGAGGTGCCGCACGGCCAGGGCACCTTCGTGATCCTGATGGTCGGCATCAACGGCGCCGGCAAGACCACCACCATCGGCAAGCTCGCGGGCCGGCTGCGGGAGTCGGGCCACTCGGTGATGCTGGCCGCCGGCGACACCTTCCGCGCCGCCGCGGTCGAGCAGCTGGCGGCCTGGGGCGCGCGCCACGGGGTGCCGGTGGTGGCCCAGCAGAGCGGCGCCGACAGCGCCTCGGTGATCTACGACGCGCTGCAGTCGGCGCGCGCCCGCGGCGTCGACGTGCTGATCGCCGACACCGCCGGTCGGCTGCACAACAAGGACAACCTCATGGAGGAACTGAAGAAGGTGGTCAGGGTCATGGGCAAGCTGGACCCCCAGGCGCCGCACGAGGTCATGCTGGTGCT
>DATCZX010000257.1:0-5204 GCA_036525695.1 Gammaproteobacteria bacterium
AACGCACTCACCTACCGAATTACCTACACGATCGAGGCGCTGCCATGATGCACTGGCGTGCGCGACTCATCCCGTTTGGCTGGGGCGTGCTCGTCGACCCCGCGGCGCGCTCCGCCTGGGAGCGGCGGCTGGCCGGCTGCAGCGCCGACGTGCTGGTGGTCGGCCACACCCACCAGGTGTTCGCCGAGCGGCTCGGCGCCACGCTGGTGGTCAACCCCGGCAGCACCTGCTTCAACCACAGCTGCGCGCTGCTCGAGCTGCCCGCGGCGCGGGTCGAGTTCCTGCCGCTGTCGGGACGCGCGATCGAACCGACCTGGAACTGGAGCGGGGGGTGGGGATCGAGATGACCACGGCAGAGCGACGCACGAACCGTGGCAGGATCCGGCGGGCCCTGGCCTTGCATCGGCCTCGCGCTCGTCGCGGCCCTGCTGCTGTGCCACGCCGGCCAGTCCCTGGCGGCAGAGGTGGTCGGCAAGGAGACGCGCCTGGGGGGACGAGGCGATGCGCGAGGCCGAGGCGGCGGTCGCGTTCGCCGCCCCGCCGGCGGCCCCGGCCTACTGAGCCCCGGCCGGTGCTGCCGCGGCCGGCGGCTTGACCCAGGAGAGGTCCTCGACGAAGTCGGCGACGTCGAAGTCGTACTCGCCCGGTTGCAGGATGTCGGCGATGTCGAGGTCGCCGCCGGCGGTGAAGTGGGAGAGGTCGACGATCCGCGGCTGCGGGTAGGGGTGACCCTGGTCGTCGCGCACCAGCAGCAGCTTCGGGCGCAGCTTGCGCTCGGGGTTCTCGGCGATCACGATGCCCACCTCGTCGCCGCTGCAGCGGACCACGGTGCCGATCGGGTAGATGCCCAGGCACTGGATGAACTGCTCGACCAGCTGCTCGTCGAACAGGCCGCTGCGCGCGTTGTACAGCTCGTGCAGCGCCTCGCTCGGCGCGGTGCCGCGACGGTAGATGCGTTCGCTGGTCGACGCGTCGTAGACGTCGCCGATCGCCGCGATGCGCCCGTAGAGCGGGATCTCCGTGCCCTTCAGGCCGTTCGGGTAGCCGCTGCCGTCGAGGCGCTCGTGGTGGGTCAGCACGATGTCCAGGACCGGCTGCGGCAGCTTCTGGATGCCGCCCTGCAGGATCTCCACGCCGTACTCCGGGTGGCGGCGCACCTCGGCCAGCTCGTCCGGGGTCAGGCGTCCCTGCTTGGACAGGATCTCCGGCGCCACGCGCATGTTGCCGACGTCGATCAGCATCGCGCCCAGGCCGAGCTCGACCAGGCTGTCGCGGTGCAGGCCGAGGTGGCGACCGAAGGCCAGCGCCAGCGAGCTGACGTTCATGCAGTGGCCGGCCGCGTAGTCGTCGCGGCGCTTGAGCTGAGTCATCAGCAGGTGCGCGTCGGGGTTCGCCAGCACGCTGTCGGTCAGGTCGCCGATCACCGCGACGGCGTAGCCGGTGTCGATGCTGCGCCCGGCGCGGGCCGCGCCGAACATCTTGCCGAGCACCTCCTTGAAGTCGCGCCGCACCGCCCGCGCACGCGGCAGCTCGTTCTCCAGCGGCACCCGCGAGGGGTGCTTGACCTGGTGGATCACCGGGGCCGGTGCCGGCTCGAGCGCCAGCGTCGGCCCGCGCGCCACGCCCTCGCGCGCGGAGGCCATGGCCTCGGTGGACGGTGCCGAGGTGACGTAGACGAAGTCGCAGTAGCGCCGGACCTCGGCCAGGGTCTCCTCGGAGTCGATGACGAAGCCCTGGAACAGGAACGGCGTCTCGAGCCAGGCCCGGTCGAGTTCCTCGATGTACATGCCGACGCGCAGGTCGGCCGCGGTGACCTTCATCCTCATCGGCTAATTGTGGCTGCCATCGCTCTGCCGGCCATGGCGCCGCGCCCTCCTTACCGACGGTTCGAACTGCGGCTAGCATACGCACTCCGCCAGCATTGATAAATTCAAATACAGTTCGCACGGGGCTGTCGGCAGAGGGGTGGCAGCAGCGGTTTCCGTGCCGAGCCGCCGTCGCCTCGACGGCGCGTCTACGCCTACACTTCGGTGAGGCTGGGGTCACTGCCCAGCACCGGGGGACTTGCTGGGGGGATCAGCGATGGAATCGAGACGCGACCACCTGAAGCGCCTGCTGGCCGCCGGTGCCGTCGGCGGGCTCGGCGGCTGGGCCCACGCGGTCCACGCGATGCTGGCGGACCGGCAGGTCAGCGGCGGCTTCCACCGCCTGGTCGGCGAGGTGCGGCTGAACGGCCGCCCGGCGCGCATCGGCGAGCCGGTCCGCGCGGGCGACAGCGTCACCACCGGGGCGGACGGGGAGGCGGTCTACGTGATCGGCCGCGACGCCTTCCTGCAGCGCGCGGACAGCGAGACGGGCTTCGGCGGCGAGACGGCGGTCGCCTTCTTCCGCCTGGTCACCGGTGCGCTGCTGTCGGTGTTCGGTCCGGGCCGGCGCAACCTGAAGACGCCGGTGGCCACGATCGGCATCCGTGGCACCGCCTGCTACCTCGAGGCGCAACCGCGGCGCACCTACTTCTGCCTCTGCTACGGCCGTGCCGAGCTGGTGCCGGACGCCGACCCGGGCCACGTCGAGCTGCTGGAGACGCGCCACCACGACCACCCGCTGTACCTCAACCACGACGCCGGGCTGCCGATGATGGTCGATGCCGAGCTGGTCAACCACACCGATGCCGAGCTCGAGCGCCTCGAGGCGCTGTGCGCACGCGTGCCGCCGTTCACCGGCGCGCCGGGGATGATGCGCAAGGGCTGAACAGCATTCGCGCCGACTCCCGCCAACCCGAGCGCGCGGTGCTGCCGTCGCGGACCCGGCGCGCCGCCGCTGCCTGCCCGCACCTCGTTCTGCCCGAGGAGAAGAGGGTAAGCGCCTGATACGAAGGGTGAAGGTGGTGCCGGGTAGAAACGGCCTGAACCGCTGGCCGCGCACCGGTCGCCGGTCGGGGCAACGCCCGGGCCGCGCCGCGGGCGGCCGCTCAGGCGCTCAGTGCAGGCAGCACTTCTTGTACTTCTTGCCGCTGCCGCACGGGCACGGGTCGTTGCGGCCGACCTTCGGCTCGCTGCGCGTCGCCCTGCGCGCCTGCTGGCGCTGCTCGAGCCAGTAGCCGTGCAGCGCCACTGCGGCCGGTCCGACCAGCTGCTGCTGGGCCTCGACCTCGGCGTCGTTCATCAGCTCGAGCTCGTCGAAGCCGATCTCGGTGGCGAACAGCAGGATCGGCGCCAGCAGCTCGCCGACCTCCGTGCCGCCGGCCTCCCACGCCTCCAGGGTCAGGCGCATGCCGCGCAGGTAGCCGGTGCACCACTCGTCGACCACCAGCGCCTCGCGCCCCTCCGCCTCGTGGTGCAGGAAGATCGGCTCGAAGTCGTCCGGTTCCTCCATCAGCATGCCGGCGATGCCGTTCATCAGCCGGAACACGCTCTCCAGCACCTCGCGCAGCTGCTCCTCGGAGGCGTACTCGGGGGGGAACTTGCCCCACAGCGCCTCGATCCAGCGCGACGGCGGCACGGTGAGCGGGCCGCTGACGATCGCGGTCAGGAAGCCGTCGAGCTCGGAGACGCAGAGCACGCCGAGGTCGGCCTCGTCGTCGACGTCGTCGTCGAGCGCCTCGATGCGCGCGAGCAGGAAGGCGTCGAGGCGGTCGAGCTCGGCCTCGTCGAGCGGGTCGTCGAGTGAAGGTTTGGCGGGCTTGCTCATCGGCGTGATCCGGCGGCGCGGGCGGCGGCCGCTTCAGCCGCGCCCGGCGCGCTGCCGCGCCCACCAGCCGTGCACCGCCACCGCCGCCGGGCCGATGCGCTGCTGCAGGGCCTGCAGCCGTTGCGGTTTCATCTGCTCCAGCTCGTCCGCCCCCTCCGGGGTGGCGAAGCGCAGGATCGGGTCGAGCAGGGCCTGCAGCGCCACGCCGCCCGCCTCCCAGGCGCCGGCCGCGAGCTGCATGCCGCCGAGGTAGCCGCTGCACCAATCGTCGACGATCAGCTGCTGCCGGCCGCCGTCGTCCTGCTGCAGGAAGATCGGCTCGAACTCCCCGGGCTCGTCCTCGAGCGTGCCGACGATGCCGTTCAGGTGGCGCAGCAGCAGCGTCTCGATCTCGCGCTGCTCGCTGGCCGAGGCGTAGGCCGGCGGGTGCTCGCCCCACAGCGCCGGCAGCCAGTCGGCCGGTGCCAGCGCGACCGGCGCGCTGGCCACGGCGGTCAGGAAGCCGTCCAGCTCGGAGACGTCGAGCACGCCGATGTCGGCGTCGTCGGGCAGGTCCGCGTCGAGCTCCTCGAGGCGCGCGAACAGGAAGTCGTCGAGGCGCTCGAGCTCGGCATCGTCGAGCGGCTCGTCGAGGTCCGGGGTCGGGGTGTCGGCCATGCCGTGGATCCTGCGGTGGGGGAGCGGGGAGTATCCGCCGTGGGAGCGACGGGGGGAAGCCTTGTCGGGAAACCTGGTTATTCCGCGGGGGCGAATCTCAGGATGACGGTGGATGCGCTGCGCTTATCCACCCTACACGTCCGTAGGATGGGCAAAGCGCAGCGTGCCCATCGGCGGGCCTGGCATCGGGAAGATGTCGGGCACACTGCGCTTTGCCCAACCTGCAAACTCCAACCCGACTCGCAGCCGCTCACACCGGCCGTCCCGGTGGCTTGTGCCAGTTCGCCGGCATGCGTGCCTGGGTCAGCTTCTCGCGGGCCTGCCACGCCTGCCGCGCGTCGAGCTCGCGCAGCAGCGTGACCCCCTCCTGTTGGCCGACGGCGATGGCCACGCCGTCGCGGTAGAGCAGGTGGCGGCCCTGCAGCCGCGACTTCTGCCCCGGCGTCGCCAGCGCGGCCAGGTTCAGCGGGTCGACGGCGCTGACCACCACCAGCTCGCCGCGACCGTTGCGCTCGCGCGCCTGGCGCAGCGCGCCGACCGCCTCGGGCAGCGCGAACTGCTCGCCGGCGAAGCCCTGCACGAAGCGGCCGCCGCGCAGCTCGCCGCGCGCCTCCAGCCGGCGGTAGACGTAGAGCAGGTCGCGCCACGCCGGCAACCCCTGCTCGCGCTCGAGCAGCGCGCGGAAGACCACGCCGTAGCGTTGCAGCAGCACCTGGGCGAGGTGCTCGACGTGGGTGAAGCGGTCGCCGTCGGCCGGCGCGGCGCGCAGCAGCGCCCAGCGCCCGGTCGCCTCGAGCGGGTTGCGGTACCGGTGGCGGCGGCCGACGCGGTGGGCGACCCGCTCGGGGGTGATCAGC
>DATCZX010000258.1:0-2710 GCA_036525695.1 Gammaproteobacteria bacterium
AGCCGGTAGTAGCGCTCGAGCGGCATGCCGAGCACCTGCATCACCAGGATGCGGATCACCCCGGCGTGGGCGACCACCAGCACGTGGCCGCCGGCGTGCTCGGCGAGCAGGTCGGCCCACGCGGCCTGGACCCGATCACGGAATTGCAGCAACGGCTCGCCGCCGGGCGGCGGGTTGTGCTCGGGGTCGGCCCAGAAGGCGCGCAGCCGCTCGCCGTCGCTGGCCCGCAGGTCGGCGTGCTGGCAGCCCTCCCAGTCGCCGAAGCCGAGCTCGGCGAAGCGCGGCTCGAGTTCCAGCGGCACGCCGAGCCGCCGGGCGTGGTCGCGGGCAAAATCGGCGCAGCGCAGCAGCGGCGAGCTGACCACCGCGGTCCAGCGCGTCCCCTGGCCGAGGGCGCGGCGCATGTCCTGCCAGCCCGCGTCGCTCAGCGGGTCGTCGAGCCTGCCGCGGAAACGTGATCCGCCGAGCGGCTGGCCGTGGCGGATCAGGTCAACGGTGGTCGGCGTCGCCGCCATCGGGCTCTCCCCAGGGTCGTGGTTGCGGCAAGCCTACGCAATCCCGCGATCCCGGGCAAAAGGTGGCGTTGGCCGCGCCCCGGGGGCTCTGCTATCGTCCCCGTTCCGGCAACCGCGAGCGGGGCCCCGATGGGCAAGCGACTGACCAAGATCTACACACGCACCGGCGACCGGGGCGAGACCGGCCTGGCGCGCGGCGAACGGGTGGCCAAGGACTGCGCGCGGATCGAGGCGATCGGCACCATCGACGAGCTGAACAGCCACCTCGGGGTGCTGCTGGCCGAGGCCCTCGCCGACAAGGTGCGCGCCGTGCTCACCGACGTGCAGCACCGGCTGTTCGACCTCGGCGGCGAGCTGAGCCTGCCGGACCTGGCCCTGCTCCGCGCCGAGCACGTCGAGCAGCTCGAGACCCTGCTCGACGAGTTCAACGCCACGCTACCGCCGCTGAAGGAGTTCATCCTGCCCGGCGGCGACCGCGCCACCGCGCAGTGCCACGTCGCCCGCACCGTCTGCCGGCGCGCGGAGCGGCGGCTGGTGACGCTGGCCGCCGACGAGAGCGTCAACCCGCAGGCGATCGCCTACGTCAACCGCCTCTCCGACCTGCTGTTCGTGCTCTGCCGCACCCTGATGCGCTCGGCCGAGCGCGAGGAGGTGCTGTGGGCCTCCGAGAACCTCGGGAACAACCACTGATGGCCGCCGAGATGACCATCGGCCCCGGCAGCGAGGTGATCCTGCACTGCCGTATCCTGCTCGAGGACGGCACCGTCGCCGAGGACACCCACGGCGGCGAGCCGCTGTGCCTGGCGATCGGCGACGGCTCGCTGCTGGCGCGCCTCGAGCAGCTGCTGCTCGGGCTCAGCGCCGGGTCGCACCGCGCCTGGGAGCTGCCCCCCGAGCAGGCGTTCGGCCCCTCCGACCCCGACAACGTCCGCGAGCTGCCGCGCGAGCGCTTCCCCGACTCGGTCGACCCGTCGCCGGGGCACCTGATCGCGTTCGAGCTGCCCGACGGCCAGCAGGTGCCGGGGGCGGTGCTCGAGGCCGACGCGGAGACGGTCAAGGTCGACTTCAACCACCCGCTGGCCGGGCGCACGATCCGCTTCGAGGTCGAGATCGTCGCCGTCGCCGACCACGGGGTGCTCTCCGGCGAGAAGCAGGTCGCGCCGCCCGGAGCCGGCGGCAGCCACTGATGCCGATGGAGATCCTGCTGGCCAACCCGCGCGGCTTCTGCGCCGGCGTCGACCGCGCGATCGCCATCGTCGAGCGCGCGCTCGAGCTGTTCGGCGCGCCGGTCTACGTGCGCCACGAGATCGTCCACAACCGCTACGTGGTCGACGACCTGCGCCGGCGCGGCGCGGAGTTCGTCGAGGAGCTCGACGAGGTGCCGGACAACGCCACGGTGATCTTCAGCGCCCACGGCGTCCCGCGCAGCGTGCACGACGAGGGCAAGCGCCGCGGCCTGCGCGTGTTCGACGCCACCTGCCCGCTGGTGACCAAGGTGCACCTCGAGGTGGCGCGCTACGCCCGCGACGGGCTCGAGGTGATTTTGGTCGGCCACCGTGGCCACCCCGAGGTGGTCGGCACGCTCGGCCAGTACGACGGCCCTGAAGGGTCGATCCACGTGGTCGAGAAGGTCGGCGACGTCGCCACGCTGCAGGTGCGCGATCCCGCCGCCGTCGCCTTCGTCACCCAGACCACGCTGTCGATGGACGACACCCACGCGATCGTCGACGCGCTGCAGGCGCGCTTCCCGACGATCAGGGGACCGAAAAAGGCCGACATCTGCTACGCGACGCAGAACCGCCAGGACGCAGTCAAGGCGCGGGTCGACGCCTGCGACCTGATCCTGGTGGTCGGCTCGCCGAACAGCTCGAACTCCAACCGGCTGCGCGAGATCGCCGCGGCGCGCGGGGTCGCCGCGCACCTGCTCGACTCCCCCGAGGAGCTCGATCCCGCCTGGCTCGACGGCGTTGGCCGGGTCGGCGTCACCGCCGGCGCGTCGGCCCCGGAGGTGCTGGTCAAGGGGGTCGTCGACCGGCTGGTCCGCTGGGGCGGGCATCCCGCCGTCGAGCAGGACGGTATCCACGAAGAGGTGGTGTTCCCGCTGCCGAAGGCGCTGCAGGAGCCGCCGGCGACCGCCGTTCCGGCTCCCGGCCGGGAGCCGGAACCGAGATGAGCGGGCCGGTGCCGACCGCTCC
>DATCZX010000259.1:0-3633 GCA_036525695.1 Gammaproteobacteria bacterium
CGCGCGCAACCCGTCGGACTACACCCCCGAGCTGTCGCGCCGGGCGCGCGGCACCGAGGTGTGGGCCGCGCTGCACAGCCTCGGCCGGCAGGGCGTCGCCGACCTGGTCGAGCGCTGCTGCGCGCACGCCCGCCGCTTCGCCGACGGGCTGCAAGCCGCCGGCCACGCGGTGCTCAACGAGGTGGTGCTGAACCAGGTGCTGGTCGACTTCGGCGGCGCCGCGCGCACCGAGGCGGTGATCGACGCGCTGCAGCGGGACGGCACCTGCTGGGCCGGGCGCACCGAGTGGCAGGGCCAGGTGGCGATGCGCATCAGCGTCAGCAACTGGAGCACCACCGCGGAGGAGGTCGAGCGCAGCCTGGCGGCGATGCTGCGCGTCGCCGCCAGCCGCGGTGGCTGAGCTGGCGCAGCGCGACGACGGTGGCTTCGCCGCCCCCTGGTGGCTGCGCGGACCGCACCTGCAGACGCTCTACGCCCCGCTGCTGCGCCGCGTCGAACCCCCGCCGCGCCGCCGCGAGCGGCTCGAGCTGGCCGACGGCGACTTCGTCGACCTCGACTGGGCCGGCCCGGCCGGCGACCCGCGCACGCCGCTGGTGGTGCTGCTGCACGGCCTCGCCGGCAGTTCCGCGTCGCCGTACCTGGCCGGCCTGCAGCGGGTGCTGGCCGCGCGCGGCTGGGGCAGCGTCGCGCTGAACTTCCGCGGCGCCTCCGGCGAACCGAACCGGCGCGCGCACAGCTACCACTCCGGCGAGACCGGCGACCTCGCCGCGCTGCTCGCCGTGCTCAGGCAGCGTCACCCGGAACGCCGCCTGGCCGCGGTCGGCTTCTCGCTGGGCGGCAACGTGCTGCTGAAGTGGCTCGGCGAGAGCGGCAGCGGCGCCGGCCTCGACGTCGCCTGCGCGGTGTCGGTGCCCCTGCGCCTCGACCTGTGCGCCAGCCGCCTCGACCGCGGCCTGTCGCGCGCCTACCGCGACCACCTGCTGCGCCAGCTCAAGCGCGCGCTGGCGGCGAAGCAGGCGCACCTGCAGCGGCGCGGCGACCGCGCCGAGCTCGAGCGCTTCGCCCGCCTCGGCGACTGGCGCGCGGCGCGCTCGTTCTGGCAGTTCGACCAGGCGGTGATCGCGCCGCTGCACGGCTTCGCCAGCGCCGCCGACTACTACGCGCGGGCGAGCAGCTGGCACTACCTCGACGGCATCCGCGTGCCGACGCTGCTGGTGCAGGCACGCGACGACCCGTTCATGGGGCACGGCACGCTGCCGCCGGCGGTGGCCTGGCCGCCGACGGTGACGCTGCGGGCCTCGCCGGGGGGCGGCCACGTCGGCTTCGTCCACGGCTCGCCGCTGGCGCCGCGTTTCTGGCTCGAGCAGTGCGTGCCGGAGTTCCTCGCCAGCCAGCTGTGAACCGCAGGGGTCGGGGTCGGCGCAGCCGACTCCGACCGCTGGCCGCCGCTATTCCGGCCGCCCGCCCCTGGGCTGGCCGCGGCCACCTCAGAACGGGATCTGCACCTCGCGCGCCGCGGCCATCTGCGCGATCGCCGCCTCCAGGTCGACCTGGTCCGGGTTCTCGGTCGACTCGGCGCGCAGCAGCTCGACCAGCTCCTCCTGCTCGATGATCCGGTGACCGCCGTCGGGCTGCTGCAGGTAGGCCGCCCAGGGCACGAACTTGGTCAGCGGGAACAGCTGGCCCGGCTGCGGCGAGATGTCGATGTGCAGGCCGCTGACGAACAGCAGCCGCTTGTTGCTGTAGGCGTGCTCGCGGACGATGCTGCGGAAGGTGCGGTCGAACTCGACCTGGGTGTTCAGCTGCGCCGCCATCAGCAGCGGGGCCGGCGCGGTGACGATGTGCGGCATGAAGCGGATCAGGTTGCGCTCGAGGTGCCGGCGGCCCTCGTCGTCCTCGCCGATCACGTGGTGGTAGCTGAACAGCTCGGGGGTCAGGTCGTCGCCGATCGGCCGCGGGCGGTCGCCGGGGACGCGCTCGAGGTCGAGCCCGGCGGCGAAGCCCGGCGCGGCGGCGAAGGTCTTCGCGGTGCTCAGGATGCGGTTCGGCGTCAGCCCCTCGGCGCCGCCGGCGAGCAGCCGGTCGAGCCGCAGCACCAGCCCCTCGGGCCGCTCCTCGCGCAGCAGCTGGTTGTCGATGGTGACCCAGACCCGCTCGCCGTCGCGCTGCAGGCCGACGTTGTCGCGCGCGAAGCGGTGCTCCTCGAGGTACCAGCCGAGGATCGCGTCGAGCTTGCCGCAGGTCGGCGTGACCACGCAGGCCTCGGTCTGCAGCCGCCGGTAGTCACCGAACAGCCCGGTCTCCGGGTCGAAGCCGACGTGGCTGGCCTGCAGCAGCACCAGGTCCTCGCCGTGGTCCGCGTGCGGGCGGTGCCGGTCGGTCGAGACCACCCCGCCGACGCGGCCGTGGTTGAACGGGAAGGCGCCGAAGTGCTTGGCCAGCAGGATCACCGGGTAGCCCTGGCTCTCGTCGGAGCAGAACGCGCGCGACGGCAGCATGCGCCCGGGACGGAAACCGAGGCGCTTGCACAGGTTGTAGAGGCGCGGCGCGAACAGGCTGTAGCGCATCAGCATGCGCCCGTGGATCGGGAAGCCGCCGACGGTGTCGGCCAGGCGGGCGGCGAGGTCGGGCATCGCTCCTCCGTTGCGGCGCTGGATTCGCGCCACCATAGCGGATCGTGCCGGGCGGCCCAAGCCGCCCGGGCTCAGCCGGCGCTGCCGGCCTCGAGTTGCGCCTCGAGGATCGCCAGCATCGCCGCCTCCGGTTGCGGCTTGCAGTAGTAGAAGCCCTGCGCCAGCTGGCAGCCGTGCCGGCGCAGGAACTGCTCCTGCCCCGCCTCCTCGATCCCCTCCGCGATCACCTGCAGCTCGAGGCTCTGCGCCAGCGCGATGATCGCGCGGACGATGTCGGCGTCGATCGAACGGCCGTCGTCCTGGGTCACGCCGTCGACGAAGGAGCGGTCGATCTTGAGGAAGTCGGCCGGGAGCCGTTTCAGGTAGCTCAGCGACGAGTAGCCGGTGCCGAAGTCGTCGATCGCCAGGTCGATGCCGAGCGCCTTGAGCTGTTCGAGGGTGGCGACGTTCGCCTCCGGGTCGCTCATCGCCGCGCTCTCGGTGACCTCGATCTCCAGCCAGCTGCCGTCGACCCGGTGGTGCTGCAGCGTGCGCGCGATGCGCAGCACGATGTCCGGGTCCTGCAGTTCGAACACCGACAGGTTGACCGCCATGCGCACCGCGATCCCGCGCTTGCGCCACGCCACCAGGTCGCGGCAGGCCACCTCCATGACGTGGCGGCCGAGCGCGCCGACCTGCCCGGACTCCTCGGCGATGGCGACGAAAATGCCCGGCGAGATCGCCCCCTGCTCGGGGTGGTGCCAGCGCGCCAGCGCCTCGACGCTGTCGTAGCGCCCGGTCTCCAGGTTGATGCGCGGCTGGTAGTAGACCTCGATGGTGCCGTCGGCCAGCGCCTTGCGCAGCTCGCCCTCGAGGGCGAAACGGCTGGTCACCTCGCCGGCCTCGCCCGGCACGTAGAAGGCGTAGCTGTTGCCGCGCCGCTTGGCGCGGTACATGGCGATGTCCGCGCAGCGGGCCAGGGTGTCGAAATCCTGCTCCTGCGGGCCCACCAGGGCGATGC
>DATCZX010000260.1:0-4363 GCA_036525695.1 Gammaproteobacteria bacterium
GGTGGTGCTGCGCCTGCCGCGGCTGCCGGCCAGCGTGCCGCTGCGCGGCCGCGTCGGCCTGCGCGAGTGGCAGGCCAGCCTCGAGCTGGCCGCCGCCCCGGCCAGCGGCATCGCCAAGCTGTGGGCGCGGCAGAAGCTGGCCGCGCTCGAGGCCCGGCGCACCCGCGCCAGCGACCCGGCCGCGAGCGAGGCGCTGCGCGCCGAGGCCACCGCCGTCGCGCTCGGCCACGGCCTGGTCAGCCGCTACACCAGCCTGGTCGCCGTCGACGTCACCCCGGCCCGGGTGCGCGAGGCGCTGCTGCAGCGCCACGCGCTGGCCACGCTGCTGCCGCACGGCTGGGACCACGGCAAGGTGTTCGGCGTGCCGCAGACCGCCACCCCGGCACCGCTGCACGCGCTGGGCGGGCTGCTGCTGGCGCTGCTCGCCGCCGGCTCGCGGCGCTGGCTGCGCGGCTGAGCCGGCGCCAGCTCCCGGCCCTGCTGCTGGCGCTCGCCGCCGCCTGGCAGTGGGGCCAGTGGGGCTGGATCGAGGCCAAGGCGTGGCTCGCCGCGGGGCTGATCGAGCGCGCCTGGCAGGCACGCCTGGCCGGCGCGGAGGAGGGCGCGGCGCGCCCGTGGCCGTGGGCCGACACCTGGCCGGTGGCGCGGCTGCGCGTGCCGCGCCTCGGGGTCGAGCGGCTGGTGCTGCACGGGGCGAGCGGGCGCACGCTCGCGTTCGGGCCAGGGTGGGACAGCGGCAGCGCCGACCCGGGCAGGTCCGGCAGCGTGCTGGTCAGCGGCCACCGCGACACCCATTTCCGCTTTCTGGCCGAGTTGCGCGCGGGCGACACGATCGAGCTCGAGCACCCCGCGGGCCGCGACCTCTACCGGGTCGAGGGGGCGCAGGTGTTCTCTGCCGCAGCCGCCCGGCTGGTCGACCCCGGTGATCGGGACCTGCTCTGGCTGGTGACCTGCTACCCGTTCTCCGCGCTGCGGCCCGGGGGCGACCTGCGTTACCTGGTCAGCGCGCAGCGGGTTGCAGAGGCAGCGGCGGTGGCGGGGCGAGGCTAGCGCCGGCGGCCCCGCCCGCGCCGTCCAAGCAGCAGGAACAGCGGCAGCAGCACCATGCCGGCGACGAAGCCGCCGACGTGCGCGAGGAAGGCCACCCCGCCCTGGCCCGGGTCGGTGGCCAGCGAGCTGACCAGCTGCAGCGCGAACCAGAGGCCGAGGACCACCAGCGCCGGCAGGCGCAAGGTCCAGAAGATGATCCCGAGCGGCACCAGCACCAGGATCCGGGCGCGCGGCCACAGCAGCAGGTAGGCCCCGAGCACCCCGGAGATCGCCCCGCTGGCGCCGACCATCGGCACCTCGGAGCCGGGGGCCGAGAGCGCCTGCGCCAGCGCCGCGGCGATCCCGCAGAGCAGGTAGAACAGCAGGAAGCGCAGGTGGCCGAAGCGGTCCTCGACGTTGTTGCCGAAGATCCACAGGTAGAGCAGGTTGCCGAGCAGGTGCAGCCAGCCGCCGTGCATGAACATCGAGGTCAGCACGGTGACCTCGGCCGGGATCCGTGCCAGCGCGTCTGGCAGCGCGACGCGGTCGAACAGCACCGCCGGGATCATGCCGAAGCTGTACACCGCCTACATGCCGCCGGTCTCGCCGAGCGAGACCTGCCACAGGAATACCGCGACGCAGGCGGCGATCAGCGCGATGGTGAGCAGCGGGAAGGTCGCGGTCGGGTTGTCGTCGTGCAGCGGGATCATGGCGGGCGTCCGCGGGGCGTGGCGCAACTATACTGGCTGGCGTCCCGGGCCGCGCGCGCCCGTCACCAGGAAGTGGATCAAGAATGAATTACAAGTCACTGTTATTCATAGCCTTCTTGCTGCCGTACCCGGCTCTTGCCGACGACGCCCCGCTGACCTACGACCGCGTCCAGCTGAGCGGCAGCGCGACCCGCGAGGTGGCCAACGACACCCTGGTCGCGGTGCTCTTCGTGCAGCGCGAGGGGCAGGCGGCGGCGCCGCTGGCGGCCGAGGTCAACGCGGCGATCGCCTGGGGTCTTGAGCAGGCGCGCAAGGCCGACGGGGTCAAGGTGCAGACGCTCGGTTACCAGACCAACCCGGTCTACCAGAACAACCGCATCAGCGGCTGGCGCGTGCGCCAGGCGCTGCGCCTGGAGAGCCGCGACAGCGAGCGGCTGAGCACGCTGCTCGGCGAGCTGCAGGCGCGCCTGGCGCTGCAGTCGGTCGGCTACGAGGTCTCGCCCGAGGCGCGCCGCGCCGCCGAGGAGGCGCTGGTGCGCGAGGCGCTGGCGGCGTTCCGCGCGCGCGCCGAGCTGGTCAGCGGCGAGCTCGGCGCCGCCGGCTACCGGCTGGTGCAGCTCGACGTCGACGGCGGCGGCCCGCCGCCGCGTCCGTACCAGGCGATGGCGGCGATGGAGATGCGCGCCGCCGCCGCGCCGCCGGCGCTGGAGGCGGGGACCCAGGACCTCAGCGTCACCGTGCGCGGCACGATCGAGCTGGAGCGGCGCTGACCGCCCCCGATGCCGACGGGGGCGGGTACGCGGGCCGCGACCTGGACCGTCGGCTGTGAGACACGCCCACCGTGAGGTTTGCTGCTTGCGCGAACACCACTCGCCAAAGCGCCTGGCCCGCCCCTGGCTGCTCGCCGCCGGCCTGGCGCTGGCGGCCGGCCCCGCGGCCGCACTGGCCACGACCCTGCTGCCGTGCGCCAGCCAGCCGATCGAGGTCGAGGGCGACGCGGCGCACGCGCAGGAGGTCTGTGCCGCCGGGTTGACCACGCTCGCGCGGCTCGCCGAGCTCGGCCTGGCGCCGGCGCGGACCATCCGCATCGTGCTGGTCGATGCCGGCATCCTGCACGGCGGCGACCTCGCGTTCGGCAAGTACGACGGCGCCAGCGACCGGCTCGAGCTGATGTCGCCGGCGGCGATCGCGAGCCAGCAGCCGCCCCCGCAGCTGTTCGGCCAGCCGATGGACGGGCCGATGTACGTCGGCCTGGTGGCCCACGAGCTGACCCACGCGGTGGCCGCGCAGGCGAAGCGCAGCGACAGGCTGGGCAGCCCAGCGCAGGAGTACCTGGCCTACGCGGTGCAGCTGGCGAGCCTGCCAGCCGCGCTGCGCGAGACCATCGTCGCCGCGGCCAAGGTGGCCGCCTGGGAGCCTGGGGACGAGGTCAGCCTGGTCTACCTCGGGCTCGACGTACACCGCTTCGCGGTCAAGTCGTACCTGCACCTGTACCACCACCCGGACCGGCCGGCGGCGCTGGCCGCGGTGCTGGCGAGCCGCGGCAACCGCACCTTCAGCGCACCCTGAGCGGTAAGCCCGCACGGCCCGCGCGGTTGCTGCCGCGTGACCCGCTGCCTACCATGACGCGCCAGCCGCGCCCCCGGAAAGCAGAGGAACCCGATCGAGATGAAGTACATCGGAGCCCACGTCAGCGCCTCCGGCGGGGTCGAGAACGCCCCGCTGAACGCCGCCGAGATCGGCGCCAGCGCGTTCGCGCTGTTCACCAAGAACCAGCGCCAGTGGGTGGCCAAGCCGCTGAGCGAGGAGAGCATCGACGCCTTCCGCGCCAACTGCGCCGCCCACGGCTTCGCCCCGCAGCAGGTGCTGCCGCACGACAGCTACCTGATCAACCTCGGCCACCCTGAGGACGACGCGCTGGCCAAGTCGCGCGCGGCATTCACCGACGAGATGGAGCGCTGCGCGCAGCTCGGGCTCTGCTACCTGAACTTCCACCCGGGCAGCCACCTGAACAAGATCGACGTCGACGCCTGCCTCGCGCGCATCGCCGAGTCGATCAACCTGGCGCTGGCGGCGACCGAGGGGGTCACCGCGGTGATCGAGAACACCGCGGGGCAGGGCAGCAACCTCGGCCACCGCTTCGAGCACCTGGCGGCGATCATCGACCGGGTCGAGGACAAGGCGCGGGTCGGCGTCTGCCTCGACACCTGCCACACCTTCGCCGCCGGCTACGACCTGCGCAGCACCGCCGACTGCGAGGCGACCTTCGCCGAGTTCGAGCGGGTGGTCGGCTTCGGCTACCTGCGCGGGGTGCACCTGAACGACGCCAAGTCCGGTTACGACAGCCGCGTCGACCGCCACCAGTCGCTCGGCCGCGGCAACATCGGCATCGAGGTGTTCCGCTACATCATGAACGACCCGCGCTTCGACGGCGTGCCGATGGTGCTCGAGACCATCGACCCCGAGATCTGGCCCGACGAGATCCGCCTGCTGCACGACCTGGTCGAGAAAGCGGCCTGAGCAGCAGTCGTCTGTGGGTCGGGCTTCAGCCCGACGCGGTGTCTTGTCGGACTGAAGTCCGACCTGCAGGGAACACGCCTTGCGCCTTGTCGGGCTGAAGCCCG
>DATCZX010000261.1:0-2502 GCA_036525695.1 Gammaproteobacteria bacterium
GCCTACTGCGAGCCGAAGATGACCACGGTCGGTTCCCAGGACACCACCGGGCCGATGACCCGCGACGAGCTCAAGGAGCTGGCCTGCCTCGGCTTCTCCTCGGACCTGGTGATGCAGAGCTTCTGCCACACCGCGGCCTACCCGAAGCCGGTCGACGTGACCACGCACAAGACCCTGCCGCAGTTCATCCAGGAGCGCGGCGGCGTCGCGCTGCGCCCGGGCGACGGCGTGATCCACTCGTGGCTGAACCGCATGCTGCTGCCCGACACCGTCGGCACCGGCGGCGATTCGCACACCCGCTTCCCGATCGGCATCAGCTTCCCGGCCGGCTCCGGCCTGGTCGCCTTCGCCGCGGCGATCGGCGTGATGCCGCTGGACATGCCGGAGTCGGTGCTGGTGCGCTTCACCGGCGAGCTGCAGCCCGGCATGACGCTGCGCGACATGGTCAACGCGATCCCCTACGCGGCGCTCCAGGAGGGGCTGCTGACGGTCGAGAAGAAGGGCAAGAAGAACATCTTCTCTGGGCGCATCCTCGAGATCGAGGGGCTGCCCGACCTCAAGGTCGAGCAGGCGTTCGAGCTCTCCGACGCCTCGGCCGAGCGCTCCGCCGGGGGCTGCACGATCCGGCTCAACAAGGAGCCGATCATCGAGTACCTGACCTCGAACGTGACCCTGCTGCGCTGGATGATCAGCCAGGGCTACGGTGACGCGATGGCGCTGGCGCGGCGTGCCGAGGCGATGGAGGCGTGGCTTGCCGACCCGCAGCTGCTCGAGCCCGACGCCGACGCCGAGTACGCGGCGGTGATCGAGATCAACATGAGCGAGCTGAAGGAGCCGCTGCTGGCGTGCCCGAACGACCCGGACGACGTCAAGCCGCTGTCGGCGGTCGCCGGGACCAAGATCGACGAGGTGTTCATCGGCTCGTGCATGACCAACATCGGCCACTTCCGCGCTGCGGGCAAGGTGCTCGAGGGCAGCAACGACCAGGTGTCGACCCGGCTGTGGGTCGCGCCGCCGACGCGGATGGACGAGGAGCGGCTGGTCGAGGAGGGCTACTACAGCACCTTCGGCAAGAGCGGCGCGCGCATGGAGATGCCAGGTTGCTCGCTGTGCATGGGCAACCAGGCGCGGGTCGCTCCCGGCAGCACCGTGGTCTCGACCTCGACGCGCAACTTTCCGAACCGGCTCGGTGCCGGCGCCAACGTCTACCTGAGCTCGGCCGAGCTGGCCGCGGTCGCCTCGCGGCTCGGCCGCTTGCCGACGCCCGCGGAGTACCTCGCGCAGGTGCAGGGGCTGGCCGCGGTCGGTAAAGAGGTCTACCGCTACCTGAACTTCAACGAGGTCGACAGCTACCAGCAGGCGGCTGACTCGGTGAAGCGTTCCGCCTGACGCGCCAGTTGCCGACGGCTGGGCCAGGGCCGGCGCCGCCTGCCCTGGCCCAGCCCGTTACGGCGCGGTCGCGTCCTCCCGCTCGATCGCCGGCACAAGTTCGGGGGCCAGCTCCCGCAGGATCGCCGCGCACTCCGGGTCGCGCAGCACCCGAGCGAACGCCGGCATGTCGACCCGTTCGAACTCGCCGCCGCGCGCGCGCAGGTAGGTCGCGCCGCTGTTCCGCTCGACGAAGTGCACCGTGGCGATACGCCGCAGGCACTGGCGCAGGAAAGCGCAGTTCCGCTCGGGGGCCAGATCCGCCGTGGCCGGGTAGACCGCGTCGGGGCTGCGCGCTTTCAGGTTGATCTTCTGGAAGCGCTCGATGTCTACCAGCCCGACCGGGTCGAGCACGGTCATCTCCGCCTGGGTGCCGTGGGCGATGGTGCGCGGGAAGGTCCCCTTCGGCACCATGTTGTCGAGGAAGAAGTAGCGGAACCGCGGGCGCGCGTAGTCCAGCCACTTGAACAGCAGCCGCGGCATGCCGACGTAGGCCTCGACGCTGTGGCCGAGGAAGTCCTCGACCGCCTTGTAGCGCCCGCGCTCCAGGCCGCGCCGCCAGCCGCGCTCGACGGTCTCCTCGGGGGCGGTGACGACGAAGTACATGTACATCGTGTCGACGTACTTCGCGTAGGTGTTGTGCAGCACGCGCTCGACCTGCTCGCTGGAGAAGCTGTCGAAGCGGAAACGGTCGACCAGGAAGTGGGGCACCCTGCCGTCGCGATCGGCGCGGCGCCGGATGTAGCGGTCGAGCTTGCCGTCGATCACCATCACCTCGCGGCTGGTCAGCGGGCCGGCGTACTTGCAGGCCGCGCCGAGGCCCTCGTAGTCGAGCAGCGCGCGGCGCCAGACGTCGGGGCTGATGGTCGCGTAGCCGTCCGCGGCGATGCCCTGTGCACGCATGACCTCCTTGAGCATCGGCCGCAGCGAGCTCTTGCCCGCCGCCGAGGCCCCCTTGAGGCTGATCAGCACCGGCGCGGCGTCGCTGCGCACACGGGTGTAGCCGGCGTGCTCGATCGCCTCGGCGACCAGCGGATCGAGCTGCTCGCCGAGGACCTGGCTGCCGTAGGTGTT
>DATCZX010000262.1:0-9950 GCA_036525695.1 Gammaproteobacteria bacterium
GATCCGGTATCGCCCATGAAGACCTGTGCCGGGGCGCAGTTGAACCACAGGAAGCCGAGGCACGCGCCGGCCATCGCCGTCTCGGCCCGGGTCTGCAGACTCCCTGCAGCCCCTCGCTGCGCCATGAACTGACGATGCCAACAGCCAGCACCAAGTCGCCCAAGGTTCACCGCGTCATCTGGGGCCCCCAGCGCTTCTACCTGTCGCTCGGGTGGAAGACCCTGATCGCCTTCGGCCTGGTGGTCTTCGTGCCGATGGCCGCGCTGCTGCTGACCACCTCCGAGACCATGCGCCACAGTCTCGAGGACGAGATCTACAACAGCCTCGAGGCCAACCTGAAGGTGCTGATGACGCATGCCCAGCGCCCGCTGGACGACGTGCGCATCGCGCTGGCGCAGACCGCCCAGGACGACAGCACCGCGACGGCGCTGGTGACCCAGGACGCGGCCGCGCTGCTGCACCGGCTGCGCCAGCTCGAGCAGCGCTTCCCCTTCGTCGACGTGTGGCTGGCGATCGACAGCGCCCAGGTGGTGCGCGGCCGCCTCAACGGCTCGCTGGGCGAACACCCTGAGCTCGGACGGCTGCTGCAGCGCAGCCTGGCCACCCAGGAGGAGACGCTGGTCTCGTTCGACCTGCTGCCCAGGAAGGTCTACCTGGACGAGGATCCGGCCCGTTTCGACGGATTGCCACCCCAGGTGCTGACCCAGGCGGTGGCCGCCCCGGTGCGCGGCGCCGGCGTGCTGATCGGGCTGTTCGCGCTGGAGCGTGCCGGCTGGCTGGCCGAACGGCTGCAGGGCCTGCTGACGCTGGACAACACCTTCGTCGCCCTGCTCCAGGGCGATCGCCTGCTCGCCACCGTGCCCATCGCGCAGAACCTGTGGGCGGCCGACCGGCCGATCGGCAACCACCTCGAGCGCGCGATCCGTGCCGGCCAGCTGTTCAAGGGGCGGTTGCCGTTCGGCGAAGACGGCGGACTGGTGGTCTCGGAACCGCTGTTCAACACCGACTTCCAGCCGGTCGCGGCGCTCGCGCTGGCCGTCGACTCGGCGCGCATCAGCCAGTACGTGCGCGAGCACAGCCGCAACATCTACCTGGCGATGGCCCTCGGCATCGGCCTCTCCATGCTGATCGCCTACCTCGCCTACCGCGACACCATCACGCCGCTGCAGGCGATCGTCAACGCACAGCACGATTTCGCCGCCGGCAACTACGGCGTGCGCACCGAGATCGAGACCAAGGACGAGTTCGAACGCCTCGGCGCCGGCTTCAACCGGATGGCCGACGCGGTCGAGGCGCACGATCGCCGACTCGAGCAGTACAACGCCCTCTCCTCGCTGGTCAACCTGAGCATCAGCCCCGAGGCGCTGCTGCAGGGCACGCTCGACCGCGTGATCGAGATCTCGCGCTCGCAGCTCGGCGCGATCTACCTGCTCGACGAGGGCAGCAACCGGCTGGCGCCGCTGGTCGCCCACGGGCTCGACCTCGAGAAGATCGGCACGATCAAGCTCGGCGAGGGCCTGCCGGGCCAGGCCGCGCTGGAGAAGGTGGTCAAGCGCGTCACCGAGGTGCCGGAATCGGGCGCGCTGGATTACAAGGTCGGGATCGCCAGCCTGCCGCCGCAGGAACTGGTCTACTTCCCGCTGATCTACCGCGGCGAGCTGATCGGGCTGCTGCTGCTCGGCTCCCTGAGCCACTTCCCCGAGGACGAGTTCGTGCTGCTCGAGCACCTGTCGCGGCAGGCGGCGATCATCCTCAACGACACCGTGGCACAGAAACGGATCCGCGACCTGGGGGTGCGCGACTCGCTGACCGGGGTCAACAACCGCACGCACTTCACCGCCCGCCTCGAGCAGGCCTGGGGCGAGGCCACGCGCTACGGCAGCCAGCTCGCCGTCCTGATGGTCGACATCGACCACTTCCGCCAGATCGCCGAACGCTACGGCTACCACCTCGCCGACAACGTGCTGATCGCGGTCGCCCGTTCGCTGCGCAAGTCGGTGCGCAAGTCCGACCTGGTCGCCCGCTTCGGCGAGAACCGCTTCTCGGTGCTGCTGCCGCACTCGGACACCGAGCAGGCGGTGGCGACCGCGGAGAAGGTGCGCAAGAACATCATCGGCACCACCGTGCCGCAGCTGGAGCGCGAGCGCATCACCATCAGCATCGGCGTCGCCAGCTACCCGGAGATCCCGGTCCAGTCGCCGATCGAGCTGGTGCGCAAGGCCAACGCCGCGCTGACCGATGCCAAGAGCGGCGGGCGCAACCGGGTGGTCAACGCGTGAGCCGGCGGCTGCCCCTGGCCTGCCTGCTGCTGGCACTCTGCGCGTCGGCGCTGCCGGCGCGGGCCGACCACCAGAGCGTCCACGTCGGGGTGCTGCTCGAGGGCAGCGCCCCGTCCCTGCTCGACGCCTGGCAGCCGCTGCGCGCCGCGCTGAACGCCCGGGTCAGGGGCCACGAGTTCGAGCTGGTGCCGCTCGCCTTCGACACCATCCAGCAGGTGGTCGAGCGCGGCGAGGTCGATTTCGTCATCGTCGACCCCGCCGTCTACGCGACCCTCGAACTGCGCGACGACGTGTCGCGTATCGCCACCCGCCTGCAGCGTGAGAACGGCAGGGACCTGAGCCGCCTGGCCACGCTGCTGTTCACGCGCAACGACCGCGTCGACCTGTCCCGCGCGCAAGACCTGGTCGAAGCCCGCCTGGCGGCGGTCCATCCCGACTCCTTCGCCGGCTGGCACCTGGCGACCTACACCCTCGCCGGCCACGGCGCCGATCCGAAGGGGCTGCTCGAATCCGCCGCGTTCACCAACTTCGACTTCGCGGCGGTGGCGCAGCTGGTCGCCGAGGGCCGGGCCGATGCCGGGGTGCTGCCCAGCGGGGTCTTCGAGCAGCTGGTCGAGCGGGGGGTGATCGACCCGGCGCGGTTCAAGACCCTCGGCCAGCGGGAGATCCCCCACTTCCCGTACCGGCACAGCAGCGCGCTGTTCCCGGAATGGGCGTTCGCGCGGTTGCGCCACACCCCCGACGACCTCGCGCGCCAGGTCGCCGTGGCGCTGCTCGACGACGGCATCTACAGCGCCTCGGCGGCCGGCTGGACCACCCCGCTCGACTACCACTCCGTCCACGAGGTGCTGATGGAGATCTCCGCCGGCCCGTACCAGGGGGGGCTGGCACGGATGACGCTGGAACGGCTGGTCGACCAGCACCAGCGCTGGTTCGCGCTGGCCATGGGCCTGCTGGTGCTGATCGTGCTCGCCACCGGGTTCACCTGGCGCCTGAACCGGCGCTTGAAACACTCCCAGGCCAGGCTGCAGAAGGAGAACGAAGAGCGCCGCGCGGCCGAGGAGACGCTGGCGCGCTACGGCGACGAGCTCGAGGAAAGGATCCGCAAGCGCACCGCGGAGCTCGAGTACCTGGCCCACTACGACGACCTGACCGGGCTGCCGAACCGGAACCTGCTGTTCGACCGCCTGGACCAGGCCATCGTCGACTCCCAGCAGAAAGGCAAGACCTTCGCGCTGCTGATCGTCGGTCTCGACCGGATCCGCGAGATCAACAACACGCTCGGCCACTACTTCGGCGACATGATCCTGCAGCAGGCCGGCGACCTGCTGGTGAAGACCCTCGGCAGCTCGGTGACCATCGCGCGCAACGCCGACGACAGCTTCGTGATCCTGCTCGCGCCCGCCGACGCGGACCACGCCGGCGAGGTCGCGCATCGCATCCACGACGCCCTCGACCGCACCTTCTACCTCGACGGCCACCCGATGCACATGAAGGCGCAGATGGGCGTCACGCTGTTCCCCGAGCACGGCATGGACGGCGACACGTTGATGCGCCACGCCGACGTCGCCCTGCACTCGGCGCGGCGCACGCGCATGGAGTACGCGCTCTACGACCCGAGCCTGAACCGCCACGGCTTGCGCGACCTCAAGCTCCTCGGCGACCTGCGCGGCGCGCTGAACAGCGACAGCCAGCTGACCCTGTTCTACCAGCCGAAGGTCTCGCTGCGCGAGCGGCGCCTGGTCGGGGTGGAGACGCTGCTGCGCTGGAACCACCCGCAGATGGGCCCGGTCTCCCCTGAGCTGTTCATCCCGCTGGCGGAGAAGACCGGGCTGATCCGCCCGCTGACGCTGTGGGTGCTGAACGCCGCCTTCGACCAGGCCAGCCGCTGGCAGGCGACCGGTCTCAACATCGTCACCGCGATCAACCTGTCGGCCTGGAACCTGCAGGACACCCACCTGCACGCCCAGGTGCGCGAACTGCTCGAGGCGTGGAACGTCAATCCCGCGATGATCGAGATGGAGATCACCGAGAGCGCGATGATGAACGACCCCGAGCAGGTGCTCGGCGTGCTGCGCCAGTTCAGCGAGATGGGCATGCGCCTGTCGATCGACGACTTCGGCACCGGCTTCTCGTCGATGTCCTACCTGAAGCGCCTGCCGGTCGACGAGGTCAAGATCGACAAGTCGTTCGTGCTCGAGATCGTCAACAACCAGGAGGACCGGGCGATCGTCAAGGCGACCATCGACCTCGGTCACAGCCTCGGGCTGTCGGTGATCGCCGAGGGGGTCGACAACCAGGAAGGGCTGGAGATCCTCTGCGGCCTCGACTGCGACCTGGCCCAGGGCTACCACATCGCCAAGCCGATGAACGTCAACGACCTGCTCAAGTGGCACGTGCAGTCGGCGTGGGGCCAGGCGATCTACCTCGAACCCAGCCCGCAGAACGGCGCCCCGCACAAGCGCAAGACCGTCCACTAGCCCGCCCCTACCGGAGAGATGCCCGATGGTTACCGCGATCATCCTGATCAACGCCGAGCGCAATCACATTGGCAACCTGGCCCAGCGACTGGCCGATCTGGACGGCATCAGCGAGGTCTACTCGGTCAGCGGCCGCTACGACCTGGTCGCCATCGTGCGCGTCAACAGCAACGAGGACCTGGCCACGCTGGTGACCCACGACATGGTCAAGCTCGACGGCATCGCGCACACCGAGACGATGCTGTCGTTCCGCGCCTTCTCGCGGCACGATCTCGAGGAGATGTTCTCGATCGGCATGTGAGACCTGCCGTCGCCGGGCCGCCCCCGGTGGCATAATTCGCCATCCATCGCCAGCAGCAGGCACTCCATGCGCCACCAGACAGACGATCTGCGCATCGTCGAGACCAAGGAACTGATCGCCCCGCAGGACCTGATCGCGGAGATCCCGGTCGGCGAGCGCGGGTCGGCCACGGTGTTCGAGGCGCGCCGGGCGATCCACGAGGTGCTGCGCGAGCAGGACGACCGGCTGGTCGTCGTCGTCGGCCCGTGCTCGATCCACGACACCCGCGCGGCGATCGAGTACGCCGGGCGGCTCGAGCCGCTGGCCCGCGAGCTGGCCGACGACCTGCTGGTGGTGATGCGCGTCTACTTCGAGAAGCCGCGCACCACCGTCGGCTGGAAGGGGCTGATCAACGACCCGCACCTCGACGGCAGCTTCGAGATCAACCACGGCCTGCGCCTGGCCAGGCAGCTGCTGGCCGACCTCGCCGAGATGGGCCTCCCCACCGGCACCGAGTACCTCGACCTGATCAGCCCGCAGTACGTCGCCGACCTGATCGCCTGGGGCGCGATCGGCGCGCGCACCACCGAGAGCCAGGGGCACCGCGACCTCGCCTCCGGCCTGTCGTGCCCGGTCGGGTTCAAGAACGGCACCGACGGCAACGTGCAGATCGCCGTCGACGCGATCGCCTCGGCCTCGCACCCGCACCACTTCCTGTCGGTGACCAAGGAGGGCAACTCGGCGATCTTCGCCACCCGTGGCAACGACGACTGCCACCTGATCCTGCGCGGGGGCCGCCACCCGAACTACGACGCCGCCGGGGTCGACGATGCCGCGGCGCTGCTCGAGCGGGCGAAGCTGCCGACCCGGATCATGATCGACTGCAGCCACGCCAACTCGCGCAAGATCCCGGAGCGCCAGGTCGACGTGGCCCACGGGGTGATGCACCAGGTCGCGCGCGGCGACCGCCGGATCTTCGGCGTGATGCTGGAGAGCCACCTGGTCGGCGGCCGCCAGGGCGTGGTCCCGGGCAAGCCGCTGGTCTACGGCCAGAGCATCACCGACGCCTGCATCGACTGGACGATGACCGCGGAACTGCTGCCCAAGCTGGCGGCGGCGGTGCGCGCGCGGCGCGACGCCTAGCGCTTCAGGGCAGCAGCCCGATCAGGTTGCCGGCACCCGCCTCGACCACGCTGCGGAAGGTGATCAGCTTCTCCCTGGTGGTCTCGCTCGAGTTGGTCAGTTCCTCGATCCCCTCCCAGACGATGGCCCCGGTCTGGCTGTCCCAGACCTGGAAGAACAGACGCACCCGCGCCAGCTTGGTGTTGACGATGCGCAGGCCGAGCGCGCCGAAACGGCTCGACGAATCCTGCTCGAACGAGGCCAGCTTCAGCTGCGCGAGGTAGCGGCAGCCGGTGGTCCGCCCGACCTCCGCGAGGATCTCGCGCTTGAACAGCCCGGTGTTCTGGTAGTCGCTGTACATGCCGATGTAGGCGTCACCGAGCCCGTTCTCGTTGATCCGCCCCAGCGTCTGCGACAGGCCGACGACCCGGACCCCGGGGCGCCGCTCGCGCAGCACCTGGGCGAAGATCAGCGCCAGCCCCTGCTTGTCCTCCTCGCGGCCGGTGATCGCCGAGGGGCTGATGAAGGCGATGCCGTGGGCCTCGAGGTCCCCCGCGGCGAGGCCGAGGTTGTCGTGCCGGGCGCTGCTGTAGACCTGCACCGGGGAGCACCCCGCCAGCCCCAGCAGGGCCAGCAGCAGCACGCCGGCTGCCAGCGGCGGGCATCTGGAGGTGGCTGACGCTCCTGTTTCTGCCATCATGGGGTTCTTCATGACAGGCCTCGCGACCGCTTCCCATACCCAGTTTAGCGGTGAATCACGGGGCTCCCAGCAGCCAGATGCCGCGCACCCGAGGAGCCCCGGCCGATGCCGTCCCGCCTGACCCTGCCGTTGATCCTGCTGGCCGAGTTCATGGGCACCTCGGTCTGGTTCAGCGCCAACAGCGTCACCGACGACCTCGCCCGGGCCTGGGGCATCGGCCCGCCGGAGATCGGCACGCTGACCTCCGCGGTGCAGGCGGGTTTCATCGTCGGCACGCTGCTGTTCGCGCTGAGCGGCCTCGCCGACCGCTTCGCCGCCAGCCGCATCTTCGCCTGCTGCGCGCTGCTCGCGGCGCTGTCGAACGCGGCCTTCGCCTGGCTGGCCGACGGCGTCAACGTGGCGGTCGGCTACCGTTTCGTCACCGGCTTGGCCCTGGCCGGGGTCTACCCGGTGGGGATGAAGCTGGTGGTCAGCTGGGAGCCCGAGAAGACCGGCCAGGCGCTCGGCTGGCTGGTCGGCATGCTCACCTTCGGCACCGCGCTGCCGCACCTGGTGCGTGGCCTCGGCAGCGCCTGGGCCTGGCAGAGCGTGGTGTCGAGCGCGTCGCTGCTGGCGCTGCTGTCGGCGGCACTGATCTGGCACCTCGGCGACGGCCCGCACCTGCCGGCGCGACGCCGCGGCACGGCGCCGCCGCCCGGGCGGGTGTTGCAGGCCTTCCGCATCCCCGGCTACCGCGCGGCCGCGCTCGGCTATTTCGGCCACATGTGGGAGCTGTACGCCTTCTGGACCCTGGTCCCGCTGCTGGTCGCCGCCAGCTGGCCGGCCGCCGGTACCGCGCAGGTCGCGCTGTTCAGCTTCGCGGTGATCGCTGGCGGCGGGCTCGGCTGCATCGTCGGCGGCCTGTTGAGCCGGCGCTTCGGCAGCGCCCGGGTGGCCTTCGCGGCACTCGCCGGTTCGGCCCTCTGCTGCCTGCTCTACCCGCTGCTGCAGGGCGCCCCGGCCTGGCTGCTGCTCGGCTGCCTGCTCGGCTGGGGCGTGGCGGTGGCGGCCGACTCGCCCCAGTTCTCCGCGCTGTCGGCGCGCGCCTGCCCCCCCGAGCTGGTCGGCAGCGCACTGGCGATCCAGAACAGCATCGGCTTCTCGATCACCGTGGTGGCGATCGGCTTCGCCAGCACGCGCTGGGACGAGGCCGGCGCCGGGGTCGCCTGGCTGCTGCTGCCGGGCCCGCTGTGCGGGCTGTGGGCGATGCGCCGGCTGGTGTTCCCCCGCGGCGGGCAGGTATAGCTCCGGTCCGGCGGCTACGCGCTCTCCTGCCGCGCCGGGCGTACGTCGACCGCCTCCCAGCGGCCCTCCTTCAGCGTCGACGGCACCAGCCGGAACTGCAGCACCGTCTCGGGGCGCTGCAGCTGCTCGACCCGCACCCCCTCGGCCAGCACCGCGGCGGAGAAGTAGGCCGAGCCGTACGGCGACTCCTCGCGCCGGGTGTCGGTGATCCACAGGTTCGAGTCGACGCGGCGCAGGAAGCGCAGGAAGCCGTAACCGGCGTCGCGGTTGTAGAAGTAGCAGACCCCGCGCACCAGCGAGCCCTCCTCGCCCCAGGGCAGCGCCTGGTCGTCCTCGGCCAGCCGGATCGGCAGCAGGTGCGGCACCAGGTAGCCGGAGAGGAAGAAGTCGGCCTCGCGGCGCAGGTCGGCGGAGACGTTCTCGAACGCGATCACCTCGACCCGGCAGCCCTTGTTCTGCAGCGCCTGCACCACGCGGACGAAGTCGCCGTCGCCGGTCGCCAGCACCACGCGGCCGAGGGCGTCGGACTGCAGCAGCGCGTCGACCGCCATGTCGAGGTCGGCGTTGGCCTTGGCGTAGGTGTTGCCCTCGTCGTCGCGGTAGCGCTTGACCTCCTTCAGGATCACCTTGAAGCCGAGGTCGCGCAGCGCGTTGTGGAAGCGCTCGCTGCCGTAGCGGTAGCCGGGGTCGCGGCGCGCGCGCTCGGCGTCGACGGTGACGTAGCTGTTCAGCCGCAGCGGGATGCCGTCGTCGCGGCAGGCGAACTCGCGCAGCACCTCGTAGGACATCCCCCAGCCGCCGTTGTACTGGATGTTCGCGGCGTCGACGTAGAGTCCCACGCCGAGTGCAGCCGGTTTGCTCATGTCTGCTGTTTCCCTTGCTTGTTCATTGGCTGGCGATGTGCTCGACGATCAGCTGCAGGCGCTCGCTGCCGCGGTAGCGGTTGACCCCGACGCGGTAGGCCAGGTCGAGCTCGGCCCCGGGGTCGGGCAGGTGCTCGGGCACCGCGTTGAAGGCGATCGCGTCGACGCTGCCGCCCCCCGGGACTCCGAGCACCAGGCGCAGGTGCGCCTCGCCGAGCACCCGGCGCTCGCGCACCACCAGGGTGCCGTCGAACAGCGGCTCGGGAAACCCCTGCCCCCACGGCCCCCCCTGCTCCAGCGCCAGCGCGGTCTCCAGCGTCAGTTCCGCGGCCGCCAGGGCGCCGTCGCTGTCGAGCGTGCCGCGCAGCGCGGCGGGGTCGGCGACCCGCTCGACCTCGGCGGCGAATTCCGCGGCGAAGCGCGGGTAGTCGGCCTCGCGCAGCTTCAGCCCGGCGGCCATGGCGTGGCCGCCGAAGCGCTCGATCAGGCCCGGGCAGCGGTCGGCGACCGCCAGCAGCACGTCGCGCACGTGGACCCCGGCGACCGAGCGCGCCGAGCCGGTCAGGCTGCCGTCGCCGCTGCTGGCGAAGGCGATCACCGGGCGGTGCACGCGCTCCTTGACCCGGCTGGCGAGGATCCCGACCACGCCCTGGTGCCACGCCGGGTTGAACAGGCAGAGCCCCGGTGCCAGTTCGCCGTCAAGGCGCAGCGAGGCCAGCATGTCGGCCGCCTGCTCCTGCATCGTGCGCTCGATCTCGCGCCGCTCGCGGTTGAAGGCGTCGAGCTCTCCGGCCAGCGCCGCGGCCTCGGGCACCGTGTCCGCGAGCAGGCAACGCACCCCGATGGCCATGTCGGCGAGGCGGCCGGCGGCGTTCAGCCGCGGCCCCAGCGCGTAACCGAGATCGCCGGCGCCGAGGTGGCGCGCGTCGCGGCCGGCAACCT
>DATCZX010000263.1:0-7429 GCA_036525695.1 Gammaproteobacteria bacterium
GGCTCGACCGGCAACGTGGTCGCCAACAACCACGTCGGTCGTCGCGCCGAATTCGAGGCCACACCGGCACGCCCGAACAGCGGGCCCGGCATCCTGCTCGAAGGTGGCGCGAGCGCCAACCAGGTCGGCGGCGAGGTCAGCCTGAACAGCGGCGGCAACGCCGTGCAGGTTCCGGCCGGCAACGTGATCCACTTCAACGGCACCCACGGGGTCGAGGTCGACGGCGCCGGCAGCCTCACCAACCGGATCCTGCACAACAGCATCACCGGCCACGCGCTGGGCCGCGGCATCGCGCTGGTGAACGGCGGCAACGCCGGCCTCCCGGCCCCCGTGCTGACCCAGGGCAACCTGCAGCGGGTGACCGGCACGGTCGACCCGGCGCTGCCCGACGGCAGCCGCGTGCAGGTGTTCAGCGACCCGGCCGGCGAGGGGCGGGTGCTGGTGGCCGAGACCACCACGCTCGACGACGCCTTCTCGGTGCCGGTGAGCCTGCTCGTGCACCCGAAGCTGACCGCCACGGTGACGGACCCGCAGGGCAACACCTCCGAGTTCTCCGCGCCGTTCACGCTCGACGCGGAGGGGCTGCTGGTCGAGCGGCTGGGCGGGGCGGCCGTGGCGCGCGACGTGGACTCGATCGCCGCACCGGTCGTCGCGCTGGCCTTCGCGGTCACCGCCAGCGACGGGGTCACCGCGGTCATCGACTCGCTGGAGGTCACGGCCGCCGGGACGCTCGCCGACGACACCGGCATCGTCGCGCTGCGCCTGGCGCGCGACCTCGACGCCGACGGCGCCTTCGGCGCAGACGACCGGCTGTTCACGGCCGCGGCGAGCTTCGCCGCCGACGACGGCACCGCCGCGCTGGCGAGCCTCGGCGCGGTGGTCAAGGGGGGCGCCACCGAGCGGTTCCTGCTGCTCGCCTACCTCGACCCGTCGGTGCGGCTCGGGCAGACCCTGACCCTGGAGATCGGCGGCGCGCCGGCGATCGGCAGCCGCAGCCTGCTCGGCTCGATCGAGCTGACCGAGAGCGTGCCCGGCCCGCTGGACGGCGACACGCTGACCATCACCGGCATCGCCGGGGCCGACGAGGACGGCGACGGCATCCCGAGCATCGTCGAGGGCGACGGCGACCCCGACCAGGACGGCAAGCCGAACTACCTCGACGACGACAGCGACGGCGACGGCATCCCAGACCTCGAGGAGGGGACCGGCGACCCGGACGGGGACGGCAAGCCGAACTTCCTCGACCCCGACTCGGACGGTGACGACGTCGACGATGCCGACGACCTCTGCCCGCTCGCCTTCGACCCGGACAACCTCGACGTCGACCCGGCCGACGGCATCGGCGACGCGTGCGCCGCGACCCTCGACCTCGACGGCGACGGCCGTGTCGAAGGCCTGACCGATGGCCTGCTGGTGCTGCGCCACCTGCTCGGCTTCGGCGGCGACGCGCTGCTCGACGGAGCGGTCGCCGGCGGGGCGGGCAACTCGCCCGCCGCGATCGAGGCCGCGCTGCTGGAGCTGGTCGCCCGGCTCGACGTCGATGCCAGCGGGGGCGACCCGCAGGCGCTGAACGACGGCCTGCTGGTGCTGCGCTACCTGCGCGGGTTCCGCGGCAGCGCCCTGGTCGACCGCGCGTTGGCGCCGAACGGCAGCGACGCGGCGGTCGGGCCGAGCCTGGAGGCGTTGCTGCCGGCCCCGTGAGCCGGGTGAAGGCGTCTGGCTGCCCTGGATCAATTAACCGGGATCACCGGCGCGGCATCCTGCGGGGGATGCCGCCGTACGCGGCGCCGAACCGGCAATCCACGACCCCAGGAGACCTGCCATGCGCCAGGAGATCATCGACCTCTACGACGAGTACACCCACGCCCCGCTCGACCGGCGCACCTTCCTGCGCCGGCTGGCGACGCTGGCCGGCGGCACCGCGGCGGCCTACGCGCTGCTGCCGGTGCTGGAGAACAACTACGCGCAGGCCGCGATCGTCGCTCCCGACGATGAGCGCATCGCCGCGCTGCGCGTCTACTACCCGGGCAGCGGCGGCTCGCTGAAGGGCTACCTGGCGCGGCCGAAGGAGATGACCGGGCGGCTGCCGGCGGTGCTGGTGATCCACGAGAACCGCGGCCTCAACCCGCACATCATGGACGTCACCCGGCGCTTCGCGCTGGCCGGCTTCCTCGCCCTGGCGCCCGACCTGCTGACCCCCGCCGGCGGCACCCCGGCCAACGAGGACCAGGCGCGCGAGATGATCGGCAAGCTCGACGACGTCGGCGTGCTCGCCGACCTGAAGGCGTCGCACGCCTGGCTGAAGGGGCGCGGCGACAGCAACGGCCGCGTCGGCGCGGTCGGCTTCTGCTGGGGCGGCGGCATGACCAACCGCCTCGCCACCCTCGCCGACGACCTCGCCGCCGCGGTGGTCTACTACGGCGCGGTGCCGAACGCCGGCACGGTGCAGCTGATCCAGGCCCCGCTGCTGCTGCACTACGCCGGCCTCGACCAGCGCATCAACGCCGGCATCGACGGCTACGAGAAGGCGCTGCAGGGCGCCGGCAAGCGCTACACCAAGTACGTCTACGCCGGCGCCAACCACGCCTTCAACAACGACACCAACAGCGCGCGCTACGACGCCGGCGCGGCCGGCCTGGCCTGGGACCGGACGCTGCGCTTCCTCGACGAGCAGCTGCGCGCCTGACCTCGCGCACGCCCCCGCGCGCCGGGCGCTGGCATCCCGGCGCGTCGGGGGCCAATGGCAGCGCGCCGTGACGCCGCGCCGCGGCGCGTGCCGGTCGGGCTGCGGCCGGCGGCACGCTGCGGCCCGATACCCTAAGTAGTCCTACCAATCAGCAACCTCGCGTTCGCTGCATAGACTTTCAATGACATGAATCGTGGGAAGCGGCCCGCGCCGCCGCGTGGCCAGGTGGGCCCGGGGCGCGGTTGCCGGCTTGACCAAGGAGGTACCGCAGATGAGCACGAAGAACGAGAACGCGCACCCCACCGTGCGCAAGCCCAGCGACCGCAAGCTCGACCTCGCGCGGGAGCCGGGCAACCAGCTGATGACCCCGTTCGAAGAGATGGAACGGCTGTTCGAGAACTTCTTCCCGCGTGGCTGGCTGCGCCCGCAGCAGTGGGACTGGCCGCTGCTCGGTGAGCTGGCGCAGCCGTTCGCCGGGCGCATGCCGCGGGTCGACGTGATCGACCGCGACGGCGAGGTGCTGATCCGCGCCGAGCTGCCCGGGGTCGACAGGAAGGACCTCGAGGTGACCGTCGGCGACGACGCCGTGACGATCAAGGCGAGCATCCAGCACGAGGCGCAGCAGGAGCAGGGCGACTACCACCGCTGCGAGATCGCGCGCGGGGCGTTCACGCGGACGCTGCCGCTGCCGGCCGGGGTCGATCCCGACGCGGCCAAGGCGACCTTCCGCGACGGCCTGCTCGAGCTGACGCTGCCGAAGACGGCGAAGCCGAACCGGCGCAAGGTCCCGGTGAGCTGAGCCCCCCGGGGGACGCATGCAGGAGGAGGAGAGACGATGACGACGACCCGGCGCAAGACCGCCAGCGCTGCCACGCAGCCTGCCAGTGAAACCCGGCCGCAGCCACGGCGCCGCACGGCGACGCGCCAGCGCAAGGGCGTGCCCAGGCCAGTCCCGGCCCCGGTGGCCGCGGTCGACGCCGCGGCGCGGCGGCAGATGATCGCCGAGGCGGCCTACTACCTGGCCGAGCAGCGCGGCTTCCACGGTGACGACCCGCGCAGCGACTGGCTGCTGGCCGAGGCGGCGATCGACCGGATGCTGGAGCAGGGCGGCGGCTGAGTTGTAAGGGGTCGGAGTCGGCGCAACCGACGCCGACCCGGTGCCGAGACCGTTTTCCCCCGTAGGTCGGGCTTCGGCGGGCCGCGCGGTGCGCGCGGCGCGCCCTCAACCCGGGTAGGAGCGGCGTCCCCGCCGCGATCCCCTCACCCCGTAGCCGCTACCGCGCGACCGCGCCCGGCAAGCGCCGCTCGAGGTCGTCCAGGTAGCCAGCGAGCAGCGCGCGCGCGCCGGCGCCGAACAGCCGGATGCGGCCGGTCTGCTGCAGCAGCAGCAGGCCGGTCGCGTGGGCGAAGAGCGCGGCGGTCTCCGCGTCCGCGCCGGCTGCGTCCAGTCCCGCCTGCAGCAGCGCCGCGCGCAGCGGCTCCAGCGCCGCCAGCAGCGCGGCGTTGAGTTCGCGGTCGCGCTCGCGGCCGAGGCCGTGCGGGCGCAGGCCGCCGCGGGACAGGTAGAAGCCGAGGTCGAGGTCGCGCGGGTGCTCCGCGTAGAAGTCGAAGAACGCCTCTGCCGAGGCGCGCAGCACCCGCCCTGGCTCGGCCGCGGCGGCCGCCGCGCGGGTGCGCGCGTCCAGCGCCTGCAGCGAGCGCGCCAGCAGCGCGGCGTAGATCGCCTCCTTGCTGTCGAAGTGGAAGTAGATCGCGCCGGCGGTGTAGCCGGCCTCGCGGGCGATCGCGCGCAGGCTGGCGCCGTCGAGCCCCTCGCGCGCGAACACCGCCCACGCGGCGTCGAGGATCAGCGCGCGCTTGTGCTCGGCGAGGGCGGCCTGGCGGGCGGCGGCACGGGGCATCGGGGCTCCTGGGCGGGTCGGGCGCAGGCTCGATGATGGCGCGCGCGGCGGCCCGGATCAATGCTTGATAGAATATTTGAACACTGTTAGATTTTGCCTCCTGCCCGTGTGCCCGTCGAACCGGAGGCCCGCCATGCTGAACTCGACCGCGGAGTACCGCGACTCCCTGCGCCGCTTCAACCCCGTGGTCTACGTCGATGGCCGGCGTATCGACAGCGTCGCCGACGAGCCGCTGCTGCAGCCCGGGATCAACGCCATCGGCGTCGGCTACGACCTCGCGTCCGACCCGGCGCTGCACCACCTGATGACCGCGGTCGAGCGGGAGAGCGGCCGGCGGGTCAACCGCATGCTCCACATCGACCGCACGCCGGAGGACCTGCTGGCCAAGCTCGAGGCGGTGCGGCTGATGTGCCGCGAGGCCGGCTGCGCGCTGCGTTACCTGGTGCACGACGCCTTCAACGGCCTCTACCAGGCGACCGCCCGCACCGACGCCGAGGAGGGCACCGACTACCGGGCGCGCTTCCTCGCCTTCATGGACGAGGTGCAGCGCGAGGACCTGACCTACGCCATCGCGATGACCGACGCCAAGGGCGACCGTTCGCTGCGCCCGCACCTGCAGCCGGAGGCCGACAGCTACCTGCACGTGGTCGAGCGGCGCGCCGACGGCATCGTCATCTCGGGGATCAAGGCGATCGTCACCGGCGCCCCCTACGTGCACGGCTTCCTGGTGCTGCCGTGCCGGTCGATGACGCCGCAGGACGGGCCGTTCGCGGTCGCCTGCGCGGTGCCGGTCGACGCCCCCGGGATCACCATCGTCGCGCGTCCCGCCGGCCGCCCCGGCGCGGCGGCGGCGCCGTTCTCGCGCCGCTACGGCCAGACCACCGGCGTCGTGGTGTTCGACCGCGTGTTCGTGCCGCACGCGCGGGTGTTCCTCGACGGCGAGACCGCGCATGCCGGCTACCTGACCCAGGCCTACGCGACCCACCACCGCCACTCGTGCATCGCCGCGCGCGCCGGCTTCGGCGACCTGCTGATCGGCGCCGGCGCGCTGATGATCGAGGCCAACGGGCTCGACCCCGAGCGCCACGTGCACCTGCGCAACGACATGGTCGAGCTGATCAAGCTCGTCGAGGGGTTCTACGCCACCGGGGTCGCCGCCTCGAGCTACGGCGTGCGCGACGGCTCCGGCAACATCATGCCCGAGCCGGTGTTCAGCAACATCGGCAAGCTGCTGCTGGCGACGCAGATCTACGACATGCACCGGCTCGCGCACACCGTCTCCGGCGGCCTGGTGGTGGCGCTGCCGGGACCGGACGAGGACCACAACCCGGTGACCCAGGGGTCGCTCGACACGCTCTGGCAGGCCAACCCGGCGGTCCCGGCCGGCCATCGCCGGCAGCTGTCGCGGCTGGTCGAGGACCTGACCGCGTCGCACCAGGGCGGCTGGTACTCGGTGATCTCGCTGCACGGCGGCGGCTCGCCGGAGGCGATGAAGCGCGAGATCTGGCGCCACTACCCGGTCGGCGAGAAGAAGGAGGTGGTGCGCCAGCTGCTCGAGCGCGACCTGCTCGAGCGCGCGGACGGCAACGGCCCGGACCGCCAGCCCGGCCGTTGCTGCGCGACCGGCTGCCGGGTGCCGGAGTTCCTGCTACAGCCGCCGGCCCCGGGCGAGGACGGCACGCCGGCCTGAACGCCGTCCCCGCCGCGATCTTCCTGCCCGGCACCCGATCGCCGCGGGGACGCGGCTCCTACGGGAAGAGCGCCCGGTCGCCGCGGGGACGCGGCTGCCACGGCAGGGGCCCGTTCCCGGGTAGGAGCGGCGTCCTCGCCGCGATCTTCCTGCCCGGCGCCCGCCGGCACGCGCGCGCGGCGTGAATTCGGCGCGGGAGTTCGGCTAATCTTCTTCGAGATCGGTTGCCGAGACCCTCGATAGGCCCCCGGATGCCCGCACCGAGTGCTGCCGTGAAGCAGGTCAAGCGCTGGCTCGTGATCGTCAGCCTGCCCCTGGCGATCGTCGCGCTGGCCATGTGGAAGCCCGATTACCAGCCGCCGATCTTCGACGCCCAGGTCCACTACAACGAGAACGCCTGGGAGCGCGTGCGCGTCGAGGCGATCGCCAACGGCATCAGGGAACTCAACGTCCGCTGGCTGCTGGTCGGCAGCACGCCCAACGCGGGGACCTGGCAGCTGGCCGCGGCGCTGCCCGAGCGGGTGATCCCGATGTGGGTGCCGGAGGTCGTGCGGGAGGCGCGCGACCAGTGGATGGACGACCCGGCGCAGCTGCGCGAGATGGAGCAGGCGCTGCGGCAGCGGCCCTACCGTGGCGTCGGCGAGCTCTGGCTGAACCGGCGTGACACCGCCCATCCCGGCGTCCTGCGCCTGCTGGAGCTGGCCCGCGAGCGTGGCCTGCTGCTGCACCTGCGCACCGATGCCGGGTCGATCAGGGACCTGTTCGCCAGCGAGCCGCAGCTCCGCATCCTGTGGGCGCACGCCGGCGTCTACGACAAGGCCGAGGCGGTCGCCGAGATGCTCGGGCGCTACCCGAACCTCTGGATCGAGCTCTCGCACCGCCACGATGCCACCCCCCGGGGCGGGCTGGACCCCGCCTGGCGGCAGCTGATCCTCGACCACCCGGAACGGGTGCTGGTGGGTACCGGGACCTACACCGCCGACCTCTGGTACCAGTACCGGACCATCCTCAGCGACCACCGCAGCTGGCTCGAGCAGCTGCCCGAGGTGGTGATGCAGCGCGTCGCCTACCGCAACGGCATGGACCTGTTCGGCCTGGTCGACCCGGCGGAATGAGCGTCCGCCCGCGTCGCGCCAGCGCTGCCCGGTGACC
>DATCZX010000264.1:0-3917 GCA_036525695.1 Gammaproteobacteria bacterium
CATCGCCCTGCGCCTGCTGCTGGCCACGCTGGCACTGCTCGCCGTGGCGCTCGGCATCGCCGTCGCGGTGCTCGACCAGGACGACTACCGCGACGCGCTGGTGCGGTTCGTCGCGCAGCACAGCCCCTACACGCTGGCTATCGACGGGCCGTTGGAGCTGGCCTTCGCCCCGGCGCCGACGCTTCACGCCGCCCGGGTCACCCTGCGCTCGAAGTCGGGCGAGGCTCGGCTGGCGGTCGGCGAGCTCGGCCTCGCCTTCAGCCTGCGCTCGCTGCTGCGCGGGAGCCCGGAGGTCACCCGCCTGGTCGTCGACGGCATCGAGCTCGACCGCGCGGCGCTCGCCGCCTGGCGGGCCACGGCACCCGCCGGCACGTCGCGCGGCACGCTTGCGCTGCCGGCGCTGCCAAGCGTCGAGCTGCGCAACCTGCGCGTTGTGCTCGGCGACGGGACCGGCGTGCTCGAGGTCATCCGCGCACGGCTCGAACTGCCGAGCGGTGCGGCCCCGGTGCGGCTGCTGGCCGGCACCCGCGTCAACGGCCACGCGGTCGAGCTCGAGGCCGTGGCCGGTCCGCTGCACGAGCTGCTGCAGCCGGCCGCGCCCTACCCGCTCAGCGTGCGGCTGTCCGCCGCCGGCGCGCTGACGCTCCAACTCTCCGGCACGCTAGCGCAGCCGCTCGACGGTCGGGGCATCGCGCTGGCACTCGCCGGAGGCACGCCGGACCTCGCCGCGACGCTGGCGGCGTTCGGCCGCGACACCCCACCGCTCGGCGCGCTGCAGGTCAGCGGCCGGGTCGCCGGCGACCTCGAGCGGCTGGAGCTGCAGCAGTTCGCGGCCAGGCTCGGCGGTCGCGACGGCCTCGAGGTGACCGCGGGCGCCGCCGCGATCGCCCTGCGACCGTTCGCCCCCGCCGAGCTGACCCTGGGTGCCCGGCTCGACGACCCCGCCCTCGGTGCCTGGCTGCTGCCGCGCTTCCTCGAGCCGGCGACCCGCTGGCAGCTCGATGCCGTCCTGCGCCTGGATGGCGACGGCGTCGCCTTCCGCGAGGCCCGCGCCAGCGGGACCGACGGCACGGGCTTCGCGGTTACGCTGGCGGGCTCGGGACGCATCGACCCGCGTGCGCCGTGGCCGCCGGCGGCCCTCGAACTGGCGCTGACCATCGACTCCGCCACCTCCGACGCGCTGCAGCCGGTGCTGCCGGACGCCCTCCCCGAGGTCGGGCCGGTCAGCGCCAGCGCACGCCTCTCGGCCGACGGCCAGGGCCTCGCGCTGCACGCGCTCGAGGCGAGCGCCGGGACCCCGGGCGAGCTGGAGCTCCGGGTCCGCGGCGGTATCGCGCAGCTGCCGCTGCGCAAGGGCATGCCGCTGGCCGGCATCGACCTGGCGCTGGAGATCGAGGCCGGCCGCACCGAGCGCATCGGTTACCTGCTCGCTGCGCAGCTGCCCGAGCTCGGCCCGGTACGGGCCAGCGGCCGCTACCGTGGCGGCAGCGACGGCGCGACGGTCGACGGCCTGCAGCTGCGTGCCGGCAATGCCGAGGAGATCGCGCTCGACGGCGACGGCACGCTCCAGTTCGGCCGCTTCGCCGACGGCAGCCCGCTGACCCGGATCGAGGTCGAGACCCGGGTGACGGCGCCGTCGACAGCGCCGCTCGCCCGGCTCGCAGGCCGCGAACTGCCTGCGCTCGGCCCGGTCAGCGGACGCTTCACGCTGGCCGGCAGCGGCACGCAGCCGCACCTCGGCGGCATCGAGTTCAGCGTCGGCGCGGTGGACGGGGTGCAGCTCGGTGGCCGCGGCAGCATCGGCCGGCTGAGCCTCGGCCCGCCCTTCGCGGTCGCCGCCGTCGACCTCGAACTGACCGGCACGGCGCCCACCACCCGGGCACTGGCGACCTGGCTGCCGTTCACGCCACCCGAGCTGGGACCGGTCCGCAGCCGCGCCCGGCTGGTGGACGGCGACGGACACCCGCGGCTGGAGGGACTCGCGCTGGAGGCCGGGCCCGCGGCGCGGCCGCAACTGGTCGCCGAAGGTTCGCTCGGTGACCCGCTCTCAGGCCGCCAGGTGACGCTCGACGTGCGCCTCGACCTGGACCCCGCCACGCTGTTGTCGAGCACCGACCGGACCGCGCCCGGCGAGCTGGGCACGCTGCAGGGCGGTTTCCGCCTGAGCGATGCCGACGGCACCCTGGGCATCGAGGATCTCGCCCTGGCGAGTGCCGGCAACCAGGTGTTCGAGCTGCGCCTGCACGGCTCGATCGATACCCTCGCGGCCGTCGGGCAGGTCGAGCTGGAAGCCGAGTTCGGCGCCACCGACCTCGCCGCGCTCGGCCGGCTCGCCGGCTGGGAACTGCCGTCGGGCAGCCCGCTGCAGGCGCAGGGACGGATCAGCGGGCAGCAACGACGTGGGCGCTACGACGGCAGCGTGCAGGTGGGCACGACCCGCATCGACACGGGGCTCGATCTCGACTTCACCGGCACCCGCCCACGGATCGCCGGCAGCGTCACCTCGGAGCGGGTCGACCTGGCCGACTTCGGCGTGGTCCCGGCGCCCGCCAGCCCGCCCACGGCAGCGCCCGACACCCCCGCGCGGGAGGACGGGGCTGTCAGAGCCGGCGTGCAGGCGGATACGACCGAGCGCAGTGGCGCGGCAGACGGGTCGGCGCCACCCCGCGTGTTCAGCGCGACGCCGCTGCCGCTGGCGCTGCTGCGCGCGCTCGACCTGGAGCTCGACGTCACCGTCAGCGAGTGGGTCAGCCAGGACTCGCGCGTCGACGGGATGACCGCACCGGTACGCCTGGAGGATGGCAAGCTGGTGATCTCACCGGCGCTGGTGGTCTACGAGCAGGGCAACCTGACCGTCGACCTGCTGATCGACAGCAACGGCATCCCGCGCTACGGCCTGGTGCTGCACGGCGACGACGTGGCCCTGCAAGGCGTGCTGACCCGTGCCATGGGGCGGGTGCCGGTCAGCGGCAGCCTGCACGGCCACCTCGACCTCAGCGCCAGCGGCGACTCCCCGGCCGCGATCGCCGCGAGTCTCGGTGGCGTCATCGAGCTGGCGATCGAGGATGCCCAGGTGCCTCGCCACACCCTCGACCTGCTGGCGCTGGACCTGCTCAAGTGGAGCGTCAGCGGCACCCTGCGCCGGGAGGCCACCAGCCAGCTCGACTGCGGCATCCTGCGCGCGCGCGCCAGGCAGGGGCAGCTGGAGCTCGAGAGCCTGTACATCGACGGGCCGACCATCACCATCCTCGGCGAGGGCACGCTGGACCTGGCGCAAGAGACCGTCGACGTCGCGCTGCACCCGGAGAAGAAGCGGCGCTTCTGGACCAGCGTCGCCCCGGTGCGGATCACCGGCGCGCTCGGCAAACCGACGGTCAGCGCGCTCCCGGCGAGCACCTCGGCGAAGCTCTACGCCGGCTTCGCGCTGGCACCGCAGCTGATCGTGCCGGTCACCGCCGCCGGCTACCTGTGGGAGCTGCTGGCCGAGACCGAAGGCGCCGGCGTTGACAGCACCTGCCTCGAGAACCTGCGTGCCAAGGCCGCAGAGACGCCCTGAAAAGCAAATAGATCGGATACCTTTTTTCAAGGATCAACCTGCTCGCCGGCACGTCAACACCTTCGTGGACAGACGCTGCATGATCGGATAGGTCCGCTGAGACCGGACGTCGTCGCAGGCTCGAGCAGCAACTGGACATGGTTGGCCATCAGGCACAAGGCAAGTACGCGCGTTTCGTAAAACCCGCTCCATCCCGCCAACGTCGGCAGGTAGAATCGATAATATTCTTCCGCGACGAAGACGACCTGCCGGTCGTGGCCACGAGGAACGCGATGGCTTGGGTAGCTGGGCAAATGCGCCCGGTTTGGCTTCGGCATGATTCGCTCTCCTTGGCAAACCCCGTCACTGCAGCAATTCTGGA
>DATCZX010000265.1:0-8969 GCA_036525695.1 Gammaproteobacteria bacterium
GCGCGTCCGCAAGCCGAGAGCACCGAGTTGCGCGGCACGCTGCAGCGGCTGCACGGCAGCGCCGAGCTGGCGGGCGTGGTCGGCAGCCTGCGCCAGCGCGCCGACGTGCGCGTCAACAGCGGCAACCTCTGACGCGGCCACGCTGCCGGGGGCCCCGGGGTCTGCCGGTGCCCTGATCGAACAAGCATCGGCGGCGCGGCCTGCGCCGCCGCACGGTCAGCTCGACCTGCCGCCGTTACTGCGCTGGGTGGGGTGTCGCGGCGCTGCCGCGCCGGGGCGTTCAGCCCGCCGGGATGCCGGTCAGGTGGTAGCCGGCGTCGACGTAGAGCACTTCACCGGTGATGCCCGAGGCCAGGTCGGAACAGAGGAAGGCCGCGCTGTTGCCGACCTCGTGGATGTCGACGTTGCGTCGCAGCGGGGAGAAGCGCGCGGTGTGGTCGAGCAGCTTGCGGAAGTCGCTGATCCCGCTCGCGGCCAGGGTCTTGATCGCGCCGGCGGAGATCGCGTTGACGCGCGTGCCCTCCGGGCCGAGGGCATCGGCGAGGTAGCGCACGTTGGCCTCGAGACTGGCCTTCGCCACCCCCATCACGTTGTAGTGCGGGCAGGTGCGCACCGCGCCGAGGTAGCTCAGCGTCAGGATCGCCCCGGCGCGCCCCTGCATCAGCTGCCGTCCGGCACGCGCCAGCGCGGCGAGGCTGTAGGAGCTGATCTCGTGGGCGATGCGGAAGCCCTCGCGGTCGATCACGTCGGCGTAGCTGCCGACCAGCTGCTCGCGCGGCGCGTAGGCGACCGCGTGCACGATCACGTCGAGGCCGCCCCAGGCCGCGCCGAGCGCGGTGAACAGGTCCTCGATCTGCGCGTCGTAGGCGACGTCCAGCGGCAGCACCTGGCGCGCGCCGACCTCCGCCGCGAGCTTCTCCACGCGTCCCTTGAGCTTGTCGTTCTGGTAGGTCAGCGCCAGTTCGGCGCCTTCCCGCTGCATCGCCTGGGCAATGCCCCAGGCGATCGAGCGTTCGCTGGCGACGCCTACGATCAGGGCCTTCTTGCCGTTCAGGAATCCCATCGTGCCTCGGTTTCCGCAGGTTGCCACCGACGGCAGCAAACCCGGCCAAAATACCGGATTTACCTGCGCGGGGAAAGCATCACCAGGGTTTGCGGCGCGGCTGCCGCGGCGCGGCGCGGTGGGCGCGTGCTATGTTTGACCCAAGCCCGGACGAAGGTGGTCACGGGTGCGATGAGCGAAGCGCTTGAGCGAATCGATCGAACTGGTCGCGGAGTACCTCGCGGCGGCATTGACCTGCCTGGTGCTGATCCTCTTCGTGCGCCACAGCCGCCGCTTCGGCGTGGAACACCAGCAGGGCTGGTTGGCGATCAGCATCGGCTTTTCGCTGCTGCTGTTCGGCACGCTGGTCGAGATCGCGCTCGACTACCCGGAACTGCGCGCCCTGTTCCCGCCGTCGAACACCTGGGCCGCGCTGCTGTTCGAGCTCACCCTCTCCGGGCAGCTGCTCGCCGTGGTCTTCCTGGCCTTCGGCTTCCGCCGCTGGATGCCCGCCCTGCGCGCGCTGCACGACGCGCAGCAGTCGCTGCGCGAACACCACGAGGTGCTCGAGCAGCGCGTCGAGGAACGCACCGAGGAACTGGCCGAGGCCAACCAGCGGATCCGCGCGGAGAGCGCCGGACAGCAACGCATCGCCAGTGAGCTGCGCGAGAGCCAGCGTCGCCTCGAGACCCTGCTCGGCAACCTGCCCGGCATGGCCTACCGTGGCCGCTGCGAGCTGTGGCGGCCGATGGAGTTCGTCAGCGACGGCTGCGTCGAGCTGACCGGCTACCCGGCCGAGGTGCTGGTCGGCGGCGAGGTGGTCAGCTTCGGTGCGCTGATCCACGACGACGATCGCGAGCCGGTGCAGCGGCTGATCGGCCAGGCGCTCGAGCGTGGCGACCGCTTCCAGCTCGAGTACCGCCTGCACACGGCGCAGGGCCGCGAGCGGGTGGTCTGGGAGCAGGGGGCCGGGGTCTACGACGACGCCGGCGAGCTGCTGGCGATCGAGGGGCTGGTGGTCGACATCACCCAGCGCAAGCGGGTCGAGGACCGCCTGCGGCTGGCCTCGCTGATCATCGACAACGCGCTGGAGGGGATCGTGGTCACCGACCCGTCGGGGGAGATCATGATGGTCAACCCGGCGTTCACCGCGATCACCGGCTACAGTGCCGAGGAGGCGATCGGGCGCACCCCGGCGATGCTGAAGTCGGGGCGGCACGACGGGCCGTTCTACCGGCGCATGTGGCACGAGATCACCACCCACGGCACCTGGCGCGGCGAGATCTGGAACCGGCGCAAGAACGGCGAGATCTACCCGCAGTGGCTGACCGTCACCGCGATCCGCGGCCACGCCGGCGCGATCCACCAGCTGATCGGCATCTTCTCGGACATCACCCAGCGCAAGCTGACCGAGGAGCACCTGAAGCACCTCGCCCACCACGACCTGCTCACCGGCCTGCCGAACCGGGTGCTCTACCTCGACCGCCTGCAGCAGCAGATCCGCCTCGCCCGGCGTGACCGGCGCGAGCTCGCCGTGCTGTTCCTCGACCTCGACGAGTTCAAGCCGATCAACGACCGCTACGGTCACGACGTCGGCGACCAGGTGCTCCGCGAGGTCGCCGAGCGGCTCAGCGAGTGCGTGCGCAGCGCCGACACCGTGGCCCGCATCGGCGGCGACGAGTTCACCATCGTGGTCGGCCCGCTGGACACGGCCGGCGACGCGACCATCGTCGCGCGCAAGATCCTCGAGTCGGTCGCTCGCCCGTTCCTGGTCGACCGCCACAGCCACCAGATCGGGGTCAGCATCGGCATCGCCCTGTACCCGCAGGACGCGAGCGACGCCGAGGGCCTGACCCGGCGTGCCGACGCGGCGATGTACGTGGCGAAGAGCTGCGGCCGCAACACCGTGCGCTACTACGAGCCCGACCGCGCGGACGGCAGCGAGGAGCGGTTCACGGACGGCACCGAAGCGGGCGCCGGCGACGCCGTCGAGCCGCATTGAGTGCAGTTCAATTCGCCTCCGGCCCGGTGCGGGCTGCTAGAATGCCGCCGGTTACAGGCCCCTGCGTGCAACCCTGCACGCGGCGGAACGGAGGCGCATGACGCAGTCGATACCAGGACGGTTGGGCAAGTACGAGGTCAAGGGCGAGATCGCGCGCGGCGCGATGGGCATCGTCTACCTCGGCTACGACTCGTTCGTCGATCGTGACGTCGCGATCAAGGTCGCGCACAACGACTCGGTCGTCGGCGGCGACAGCGGCGCGCGCAACCGCAAGATGTTCTTCAACGAGGCGCACACCGCCGGTCGCCTGAGCCACCCGAACATCGTCACGGTGCTCGACGCCGGCGTCGAGGAGGACATCTGCTTCATCGTCATGGAGTACGTCACCGGCGGCAACACGCTGAGGCCGTTCTGCAAGCCGGAGTCGCTGCTGCCGGTCGACAAGGTGGTCGAGATCGTCTTCAAGTGCGCCAAGGCGCTCGACTACGCCCACCGCAACGGCGTCGTCCACCGCGACATCAAGCCGAGCAACCTGCTGGTCACCGAGGAGATGGACGTCAAGGTCGGCGACTTCAGCATCGCCTTCTTCACCGAGGCGGACATGACCGAGACCCAGCCGCTCGGCGTGATGGGCTCGCCGATGTACATGTCGCCGGAACAGATCGCCGACGGCGAAGTCGGCAACCAGACCGACCTGTTCTCGCTCGGCGTGGTGCTCTACGAGCTGCTGACCGGCCACCACCCGTTCGCCGCGGACAAGATCTCCGCGCTGCTGAACAAGGTGATCAACGAGCAACCGACGTCGATGCGCTTCTTCCGCAACGACATCCCGGCACGGCTCGAGGCGATCGTCGAGCGGGCCCTGATGAAAGACCCGGCCGAGCGTTACCAGACCGGCCTGGAGTTCGCCGCCGACCTGGCGACGGTGGCCGACCTCGGCGGCACCGAGGACGAGCTGCACAGCCAGGAGCGCTACAACGCCGTGCGCCAGCTCGACTTCTTCCAGGACTTCTCCGACGCGGAGATCTGGGAGATCCTGCGCGCGACGCTGTGGCAGGAGTACCAGCCCGGCGAGGAGATCATCACCGAGGGCGAGATCGACGACGCCTTCTACGTCATCGCCACCGGCTCGGTGCTGGTGCGCAAGGGGACCAAGTCGATCGCGATCCTGCGCCGCGGCGACTGCTTCGGCGAGATGGGCTACATCACCAAGACCAAGCGCACCGCGACCATCCTGGTCACCAGCCTGGTCAGCATCATGAAGATCAACGCCAGCCTGATCGAGCAGCTCTCCAAGGACACCCAGCTGCGCTTCCACCGCGTGTTCCTGCGCACCCTGGTCGACCGGCTGTCGCGCACCAGCGAGCAGCTGCTGCGCTAGCGCCTGCGCCTCAGCGCCGCGCCAGGTGGTCGACGCTGTAGACCGCCAGCCCGGCCCAGAGGATGCCGAAGGTCACCGCGTGCACCGCGGTGAACGCCTCGCCGAACAGCAGCACCGCGAGCAGCAGGTGCATGGTCGGCACCATGTACTGCAGCAGTCCCAGGGTCGACAGGCGCAGCCGTTGCGCGGCGCCGCCGAACAGCAGCAGCGGCAGCGCGGTCAGCACCCCGGCGAGCACCAGCAGCCCGGCACCGGCGACGCCGCCGTCGAGGAAATGGCCCTCCCCGGTCAGCTCCAGCAGCAGCACGAACGGCAGCGCCAGCGGCACCAGCAGCAGCGTCTCGACGCACAGCGCGCTGAACGGGTCGACCGGCAGCTGCTTGCGCACCAGGCCGTAGCAGCCGAAGGTCAGCGCCAGGGTCAGCGCGATCCACGGCAGGCTGCCGTGCTGCCAGACCAGGTTGCCGACGGCGACCGCCGCCAGCGCGATCGCCAGCCACTGCGCGGGGCGCAGCCGCTCGTGCAGCACCAGCACGCCGAGCAGCACGTTGACCAGCGGGTTGATGAAGTAGCCGAGGCTGGCGTCGAGCACGTGGTCGTGGGCGACGGCCCAGATGAACACCAGCCAGTTGACCGACACCAGCAGCGCCGACAGCGCGAGCCGCCGGAGCAGCGCGCGGTCAGCGAGCGCGCGCGCCACGCCGCGCCAGTCGCGGCGCACGGCCAGCAGCAGCGCGACCGCGAGCAGCGACCAGAGCACGCGGTGCCCGAGCACCTCGGTCGCCGGGACCGCGGCGACCAGCTTGAAGTAGAGCGGGAAGCCGCCCCAGACCAGGAACGCGCCGAGCGCGTAGAGCACGCCCAGGCGAGCCGAGCGACGCTCCGCGTCGGGCAGCGGGGCGGGGCTCACGGGGTCAGGCGGTCACGCTCGGCGCGGCGGTTCAGCGCGCGATCGGCGCAGGCGTCGGACGGGCGCGCGTGGTGGCTGGAACGGCGCGGCCGGGGCTCAGCCGGAGCTCGACTGGCGGGTCACGTCGACGTGCAGCGTCAGCTGCTGGCCGGGCTGCAGGTAATCGCCGTGCTTGAGGTCGTTCCACTGGCGCAGGTTCTCCACGCTGACGTTGAAGCGGCGCGAGACGCGCCACAGCGAGTCGCCCTCGCGCACGGTGTAACGGATCGACTGCAGCCGTGGGGTCACGGCCGCGGTGCCGGGAGTGAGCGCCGCCAGCGCGGTTGCACTGGCCCGCGGCGGCAGCCAGACGCTCAGCTGCTGCCCGAGGCGCAGGGTGTCGCCGGGCGCGCTGCCGTTCCAGGCCGCCAGCTGCCTGACGCTGACGCCGTAGCGGCGGCCGATGCGCCACAGGCTGTCACCGGCGCGGACGACATGGACCACCTTGGTGCGGTCGGGCGACAGCGACTCGCTGGCCAGCGCGGCCAGGCGCTGCTCGGCGCTGAGCACGTAGTTCTCCTCGCTCGCCCCGGCGACCGGGATCAGCAGGTGGTGGCCGGCGCGGATCAGGTCGCCGTCGAGGCGGTTGACCCGGCGCAGCACGTCCGGCGTGGTGCGGTACTGCATCGCGATCGAGATCAGGCTCTCGCCACTGGCGATGCGGTGGCGCTGCCACAGCAGCCGTTCGCTGTCGTCGAGGGCGGCGATGCGCTCCGCGAACAGCTCGGCCGTGGCCACCGGGACCAGCAGCCGGTGCGGCCCGTCCGGGTCGGTGGCCCAGCGGTTGAAGCCCGGGTTGTACTGGTACAGCTCCTCGATCGACAGCTCGGCCAGCTCGGCGGCGCGGGCCAGGTCGATCTGGCTCTGGGTGTCGACCGCGGCGAGCACCTGGCGGTCGGCGATCGAGGGCAGGGTCAGCCCGAACGCGGCCGGGGCGGTGAACACGTCGCTGACCGCCAGCAGCTTGGGCACGTAGGCGGTGGTCTCGCGCGGCAGCTTGAGCGACCAGAAGTCGGTCGGCTTGCCGGCGCGGCGGTTGCGCTCGACCGCGCGCTGCACGGTGCCCTCGCCGGCATTGTAGGCGGCCAGCGCCAGCAGCCAGTCGCCGTCGAAGAAGTCGTGCAGCCGCTGCAGGTAGTTCAGCGCGGCCTCGGTCGCGGCGTAGACGTCGCGGCGGCCGTCGTACCACCAGTTCTGCTTCAGCCCGTAGAGCCGGCCGGTGCCGGGGATGAACTGCCACAGGCCGGCGGCGCGGCCGTGCGAGTAGGCGAACGGCTGGAAGGCGCTCTCGACGATCGGCAGCAGCGCGATCTCGCCGGGGACCCCGCGCGACTCGACCGCCTCGGCGATCAGGTGCAGGTAGGGACGTGCGCGCTCGGCGACGCGCACCAGGTAGGCGGGCCGGTTGACCAGCCAGGTGCGCTCGCGCAGCGCACGCGGGTGCTCGTGGTCGGGCAGCGCGAAGCCGCTGGCGATGCGGCCCCAGAGGTCGTGGCCGGTGGCTGCGGCTTTGGGAGCGGCGGGAGCGGCGGGTGCCGCGCTCTCCGCGCTGTCCTGGGACGGGGGGCTGGCGCGCTCCTCGACCTGCACCAGCTTCGGCAGCGTGTCGTCCTGCTTCGGCGGCAGCGGCCCCTCGTCGGCCTCGGCCGTCGCCGGCGCTTCTGTGACCGGTTCGGGGATGTCGGCGGATTCGTCTTGCGGGGGCTGCAGCGCGCATGCGCCGAGCAGCAGGCTGGCGCCGAGGCAGGCGACTAGTCGGTATCGTTCTCGCAACGGCGGAGGCCAGTAACTTGGTGATTATTGGCGCCGAATCCTAAGATGCCAGGCCCGCCCCGGTCAACCTTGGCGGCCCCGCGGGAACTCCCCGGCGGCGAGCCTGGAGGGGCGTATCCGGGTCCGTGCCAGCACCGCCACCGCCGCCAGCGTGGTCGGCAGGTACTGCAGGCCGTGCATCACCAGCGCCGCGGCCAGCGCCGGGGCCTTGTCCACCGCGAACCAGCCGAGCGCCGCGACCACCACCGCCTCGTAGACCCCCAGCGCGCCGGGCGAGGAGGGCACGGCCATCCCGGTGGCGGCGACGATGAACACCACCAGCGCCTGCTCGGGCGCCAGCGGCAGCTGGCAGACCCACAGCAGCACCAGCACCGAGACCAGCGCGTGCGCGGTCCACAGCAGCGCGCTGAGCAGCGCGGTGCCGAGCAGCGTGCCGCGCACGCAGCGGGTGTCCAGGTGCGCGTGCACCTCGTGCAGGAAGCGGCTGACGCGCGGCCACGGCAGCCGCCGGATCAGTTCGCGCACCGGCCCCGGGTAGCGGATCACCGCCCAGGTGCCGGCCCAGGCGAGCAGCAGGCCGCCGGCGAGCGGCAGCAGCAGGGTGTCCTGCAGGTACGGGTAGGCGCTGGCGAGCGCCAGCAGCACCAGCAGGTTGACGTCGAAGAAGCGTTCCCAGCCGACCACCAGGGCCGCCTCGCTGAGCTGCATGGCGTGCCGCCGCTGCAGGTAGACCGCCTTGGCCACCTCGCCGAGCCGCGCCGGCATCAGGTTGTTCAGCCCGAGGCACAGCAGCGTCGCGGCAAGCCCGGAGGCGATCCCCGCGCGACCGTGGGTCAGCACGCGCAGGCGCACGGCCAGCAGCAGGTAGCTGACCCCGCTGAGCAGCAGCGCCGCCACCACCCGCAGCGGGTCGATGCCGGCCAGCGCGCCGGCCAGCCCGCCGAGGTCGACGTTCCAGAACGCGTAGCCGAGGCAGCCGGCGACCAGCAGCACGCGCAGCAGGATGCCGAGCCGGTGCCGCGTGGCGTGGTTCATCCGCGAGGCCAGCGCGGGCCCGTGGGCTCCGGGACGGGCATCGGGCAGCGCCTCAGAAGCGGAACCGGAACAGGTACCAGAGCGCCTTCAGGCCGTCCTCCCAGCCGATCTTCTTGCCCTCGGCGTAGGTGCGCCCGAAGTAGCTGATGCCGATCTCGTAGATCCGCCAGCTGCGCTGGCGCGCGGTCTTGGCGCTCAGCTCGATCTCGATGCCGAAGTCGTCGCAGGTCAGCTCCAGGCTCTCCAGCACCTCGCGCCGGAACATCTTGTAGCAGACCTCGATGTCGTTCAGCGTCTGGTTGTAGAGCAGGTTGAACAGGAACGAGATCAGCCGGTTGGCGAGGTAGTGGTGGAAGTAGAGCGAGCGGTGCGGGCGGCCGTAGAAGCGGCAGCCGTAGACCACGTCGGCGACCCCGCGCACCGCGACCAGGTCCCACATGCCGACCCAGTCCGCGGTGTCGTACTCGAGGTCGGCGTCCTGCACCACGACGACGTCGCCGGTAGCCGCGGCGAAGCCGCTGCGCAGCGCGGCCCCCTTGCCGCGGTTGCGCGGGTGCAGCACCAGCCGGCAGTCGACCGGCGCGGCGTCGGCGTCGGCCGGCGCGAACTGCAGGCTGCCGCCGTCATCGACGCCGGGCAGGCCGGGCAGGCGGTCGAGTTCCCCGAGTTGCGCCTGCAGCCACTCGCGGGTGCCGTCGCGCGAACCGTCGTCGACGATCACCAGTTCCTTGGGCACCGCGGGCAGCGTCGCGGCCACCCGGCAGATGACGTCGGCGATGGTGGCGCG
>DATCZX010000266.1:0-3178 GCA_036525695.1 Gammaproteobacteria bacterium
GGCCTCCGTGGGGTGATTATCGGGCCACCGTCTCGATTGCCAGCAGCGGCCGCGAAGGTTGCACATCCAGGGTAACGATGCGGGTTTGCCGCTGGCAAGATGCACCCGCCAACTGCTATCCTTGCGCCCCTTTGCCGACCTGGAAATCCCGACGCATGCAACACCCGATGCTGAATATCGCGATCCGCGCGGCACGCAGTGCCGGCAGCATCATCGTCCGCCATCTCGATCGGGTCGACGCGCTGAAGATCGGCACCAAGCAGCGCAACGATTTCGTCAGCGACGTCGATCGCCTGGCCGAGCAGGAGATCATCAAGGTGATCCGCAAGGCCTACCCGTCGCATGGCCTCCTGGCCGAGGAGAGCGGCCGCCAGGTCGGCGACGACTACACCTGGATCATCGACCCGCTCGACGGCACCACCAACTACCTGCACGGCTTCCCGCATTTCGCCGTGTCGATCGGCCTGCTGCGGCGCGGCCAGCTCGACCAGGGGGTGGTCTACGACCCGCTGCGCCAGGAGCTGTTCACCGCCAGCCGCGGCGCCGGGGCGACGCTGAACGACCGCCGCATCCGTGTCTCGCGGGTCAACGGCCTGCCCGGCGCGCTGCTCGGCACCGGGTTCCCGTTCCGCACCCAGCAGCACCTGCCGGCCTACCTGGAGATGTTCAAGGCGCTGTTCCCGGACACCGCCGGCATCCGTCGCGCCGGCTCCGCGGCGCTCGACCTCGCCTACGTCGCCGCGGGGCGGCTGGACGGCTTCTGGGAGATCGGGCTCAGCGAGTGGGACATCGCCGCCGGCGCCCTGCTGGTGCTCGAGGCCGGCGGGATGGTCTCGGACTTCAGCGGCGGCCCGGACTACCTGCAGACCGGCAACGTGGTCTGCGGCGGGCCCAGGCTGCACGCGGCGATGGTCGCTGCGCTCGCCCCGCACCGCACCCCGGAACTGCGCCGCTAGGGCTCAGGGGAGCTCGTCGAGCTCGGCCCCCTCCTTCTTCACCGGCATCAGGTCGCTGCGGCTGACGCCGAGCACCAGCGTCATCGGGCTGGCGACGTAGACCGACGAGTAGGTGCCGACGACGATGCCGATGATCAGCGCCAGCGCGAAGCTGCGGATCACCTCGCCGCCGACCAGGTAGAGCGCGAGCAGCACCAGCAGCGTGGTGCCCGAGGTCATCAACGTCCGCGACAGCGTCTGGTTCAGCGCCCCGTTCATGATCTCCACGGTGGTGCCCTTGCGCACCTTGCGGAAGTTCTCGCGGATGCGGTCGAAGACCACGATGGTGTCGTTCAGCGAGTAGCCGATCACCGCCAGGATCGCCGCCAGAACCGACAGGTCGAAGTCGATCTGCGCGACCGAGAACACCCCCAGGGTGATCAGCACGTCGTGCACCAGCGCGGCGACCGCGCCGAGGGCGAAGCGGTACTCGAAGCGGAAGCCGACGTAGATCAGGATGCCGAGCAGCGCGTAGAGCATCGCCAGCCCGCCCTGCTCGGTCAGCTCGCCGCCGACCTGGGGGCCGACGAACTCGACCCGGCGCAGGTCGACCGCGGCCCCGCTGGCCTGCTGCAGGGCCCGGAAGACCTGCGAGCTCAGATCGGCACTGCTGACCTCGGCGCGCGGCGCCAGGCGGATCAGCACGTCGCGCGAGCTGCCGAAGTGCTGCACCACGGCGCTGGCGAAACCGTTGTCGCGCAGCACCTGGCGGACGTCGTCGAGCTCCACCGCCTGCGGGTAGCCGAGCTCCACCAGCGTGCCGCCGGTGAAGTCGATGCCGAAGCTCAGCCCGCGCGTCGCCAGCGAGCCGGCCGCCAGCAGCATCAGCACCAGCGACAACACGTAGGCGATGCGCCGCTTGCCGAGGAAGTCGATCTGCGTGACCTTCTTGAACCATTCCATCGTGCTGACTCCGCCCGGCTCAGATCGCCAGCCGCTGGACGCGGCGGCCGCCGTAGATCAGGTTGATCACCGCGCGCGTGCCCATGATCGCGGTGAACATCGAGGTGACGATGCCGATCGACAGCGTGACCGCGAAGCCCTTGATCGGCCCGGTGCCGAAGCTGTACAGCACGACCGCGGCGATCAGCGTGGTGATGTTGGCGTCGGCGATGGTCGACAGCGCCTTCTCGTAGCCGGAGTGGATGCTCGCCTGCGGCGACCCCCCGGCACGCACCTCCTCGCGGATGCGCTCGAAGATCAGCACGTTGGCGTCGACCGCCATGCCCACGGTCAGCACGATGCCGGCGATGCCGGGCAGGGTCAGCGTCGCCTGCAGCAGCGACAGCGCCGCGATGATCAGCACCAGGTTCATCGCCAGCGCGATGTTGGCGACCAGGCCGAACAGCCGGTAGTAGAGCGCCATGAACACCATCACCAGGGCGAAGCCGAGCAGCACGGCGTTGAAGCCCTGCTCGATGTTGTCCTTGCCCAGGCTCGGGCCGACGGTGCGCTCCTCGACGATCTCGATCGGCGTGGCCAGGGCGCCGGCGCGCAGCAGCAGCGCGAGGTCGCGCGCCTCCTCGGGGTTGTCCAGGCCGGTGGTCTGGAAGCGGTTGCTGAAGTGGTCGCGGATGGTGGCGACGTTGATCACCTCCTCGATCCGCTTGGTGGTGCGCACCGGCTGGCCGTCGACGAAGCGCGTCTCGGTGCGGTTCTCGATGAACACCACCGCCATCGGCTTGTTGATGTTCTCGCTGGTGACCTGGCTCATCCGCCGGCCGCCCTTGCCGTCCAGGCGCACGGTGACCGCCGGGCTGCCGTTCTCGTCGATGGTCGAGGCGGCGTCGATGATCTGGTCGCCGGTGACGATCACCGAGCGCTGCAGCAGGATCGGCCGGCCGTTGCGCTCGGTGTAGAGCTTGGCGTTCGGCGGCACGCGCCCGGCCAGCGCCGCCTCGACGTCGTGCTCGGTGTCGACCAGGCGGTACTCGAGGGTCGCCGTGGCGCCGAGGATCTCCTTGGCCCGCGCGGTGTCCTGCACGCCCGGCAGCTGCACCACGATGCGGTTCAGCCCCTGCTGCTGGATCACCGGCTCGGCGACGCCCAGCTCGTTGCCGACGACGTTGGAGGTGGTGAGAGCCCCCTCGCGGGTCTTGAACTGCTCCTCGGTGTAGATCCGGCTGCGCTCCCCGAGATCGCTCGCCGCGCCCAGCGTCAGCACGCCCGTCTTCGTGCCGCCC
>DATCZX010000267.1:0-2409 GCA_036525695.1 Gammaproteobacteria bacterium
AGCGTGATCCGCACTGGCGCGCGTGCCGGCAGGTAGTCGCCGCGCTCGCTGCGCAGCAGCAGGCCGGCGGCTAGCAGCGGTTCGAGCAGCTCGACCAGCTGGTCCTGGGGCAGCGCCAGCTGCAGCGCCAGCCGCTCCGCGCCGAGCGCCGGCGCGCCTTGCTGGAAGCGCCCCGCGATCAGGCACAGCGCGGCCAGGGTGTGATGCTCGCGCTGGCGGATGCTGAGCCGCGGCTGGCGCCCGCCGCGCACCAGGTAGGCCGGGTGCTGGTGGTAGAAGGCGATGCTCGCGCCGATCAGCAGGATCAGCCAGCTCAGGAACAGCCAGATCATGAACAGGATCAGCGTGGCGAACGCGGAGTAGATCGCGGTGTACTTGGTCGAACCGGCGACGAACGAGGTGAAGGCCCAGCCGCAGCTCTCCCACAGCACCCCGGCGACCAGCGCGCCGACCAGCGCCGAGCGCAGGCGCACCCGGGTGTTCGGCACGAAGGTGTAGATGAAGGTGAAGGCACCGATGACCAGCAGGTAGGGCACCAGCCGGCTGATGAACTGCACCAGCGGCCCGAGCCAGAGCAGCTCGACCACCCGGGTGAAGGCCTCGGCGTGGGTCACCGTGGCGGTGATGCCGAGCGCCGCGACCACCAGCGCCGGGCCGACCAGGATCACCGACAGGTAGTTGCTGAAGCGCTGGCCGAGCGGGCGCTGGCTGGAGACCCGCCAGGTGAAATTGAACGCCCCCTCGATCTTCTGGATCAGCGAGATCACGGTGAACAGCAGGAAGGCCAGGCCGACGGTGCCGAGGACGCCGGCACGCACGTTCTCGACGAACTCGATGATCCGCCCGGTGACCTCGACGCCCTGGTCGCCCAGCGCGACCAGCAGCTTCGCCAGCAGCGGCTCGAACTGGTAGTGCACCCCGAGCCCCTTGAGCAGCGAGAAGCTGACCGCCAGCAGCGGCACCAGCGACAGCAGGGTGGTGTAGACCAGGCTCATCGCGCGCAGCGTCAGCTGGCCGTCGGCGAGGTCACGGACCACCGCGTAGACGATCCGCGCCAGGCGCAGCGGCAGCCGCCGCCAGCGCGGCAGGGACCGCAGCTCGGGACTCCAGACCAGCCGTTCGAGCGCGGCCCGCAGGGCCATCGGGGTGATCACTGCAGGTCCATCCGGGAGCCGGGAGGGCCCCCTCGGGCAGGCCGATTGGTGCAACGCACCAATTTCTGACTTATGTCAATTACTACGGCAGGAGGCCGCTGTAGAGTGGCGGCCGTAGCTCGGACACGAGTTGCAAATACCTCCTCCATGTCTTGGCCCGGCGACCCCCGCCGGGCTTTTTTTTCGCCGGTAGCCCCCGCTCAGCGGAACGCCTCTTTCAGCGCGTTGCCGCAGCCGCGGTACGGGTTGGTCAGCACCATCTTGGTCAGGCGGATCTCGTACTGCGCGTTCGGCCCGAGCATCGTGGTGATCAGGCGCACCGGGACACCGTCGCCGATCCGCGTGTGCGGCAGGCCGCTGATCTCGTAGTGCCACAGCCTCCAGTTGCCGCCGAGCCCGTCGTCCTTGTTGAACAGGTTCATGTACACCCAGGCGATGCCGAGCTCGTTCGGGGTCTTGCCGCTGCACCCGATGGTGCCGTCGGGGAACACCGTGAAGTGGCTCTGCTCGGTGATGTTCTTCTCCTCGTAGTACATGATGCAGCGGAACTTGAAGCCGTTGTCCTTGGCAGCCTCGTACGCCTGCAGCGGCGTGAAGGTGCACTCCTCCGCCTGCAGCGGAGCGGCGAGGCCGATCAGCCAGGCGGCCAGCGCGGCGCCGAGCAGGCGCAGCGGGGTGCGGGTGCGACGGTTGTACATGGTCATCCCTCTTCTAGTGAGCCCACCGCCCGGGACCGACCCGGGCGGATTCCGTTGATCTCCCGACCCTTAAGATAGCACCTGAATACCGTGCAGGGGCATCAGCCGGGGCCGCCCGGCGCGGCCAGGCCGACCCCTTCCAGGCGGCCGCCGCTGAACACGATGTAGCCGCGCTGCCGCGAGGCGCCGTCCTCGGAATACTCGAACAGGTAGGTGCGCCGCAGCGCGAGGCGCCCGTTCGGGCCGCGGCACGGCCGCGCGCTGGCCAGCGCCACCGTGCCCTCGAGCAGCTGCAGCTCCTGGCGCTTGCAGGTCTCGCGCGCCAGCCGCGTGGCGCGCTCGCGGATCTGCAGGTTGTGCTGCCACAGCCAGGCCAGCGCGCCGACCGCGAGCAGGGCCAGCAGCGTGCCGTTCACAGGCCCTCACCGGCGAACAGCTCGCGCAGCAGCACCGTGGCGAAGCTGCCGGCCGGCAGCGCGAAGGCGAGTTGCCAGGTGGCGCCGTCGCGCGCCCAGTCGAGCTCGGCGACGCGCACGCGCAGCGCCCGGCGCGCGGCG
>DATCZX010000268.1:0-8990 GCA_036525695.1 Gammaproteobacteria bacterium
GGCACTCTGGCACTTTACTCTGACCCCACAGCTCGGCACTCTGGCACTTTACTCTGACCCCACAGCTGGAGAGACACACATGAACACCGTCTGCGACCTGACCGACCGCAAATGCGTCCCCTGCGAGGGCGGCGTGCCGACACTGAGCACGGAGAAGACCCGCGCGCTGCTGGCCAACCTGCACCACGACTGGCAGCTGGTCGAGGACGGCAGCGCGATCGAGCGCACCTGCCGCTTCCGCAACTACCACGAGACCATCGCCTTCGTGAACGCGGCGGCGTGGATCGCCCACCGCGAGGACCACCACCCCGACCTCTCGGTGCACTACAGCCGCTGCGTCGTCCGCTACAGCACGCACGCGGTCGGCGGCCTGACCGAGAACGACTTCATCTGCGCGCGGCAGGTCGACCGCCTGCTCCCGGGCGACGCCGGCTGAACACCCGCGCATGACCAAGCGCCGGCTCAGCGGGCAGCAGAAGCGGCGCATCCACGAACTGCAGCAGGCCCGGCTGGCGCGTACCAGCGAGCGTGCCGAGCGCCGCGCGCAGCGCCTCGAGGCATCGGGTCTCGGCCCGGAGCAAGGGGGGCGCGTGCGGGTCAACTTCGGCAGCACGCTGGTGGTCGAGGATGCCGCCGGCCGGCTGGTCACCTGCAGCGCGCGGCAGAACCTGGGACCCATCGTCTGCGGCGACCGCGTCGCCTGGCAGGCCTCGCCGCTCGGCGAGGGGGTGGTCAGCGCGGTCGCCCCGCGCCAGGGCTGCCTGCTGCGCCCGGACGCCCGCGGCGAGCTGAGGCCGATCGCCGCGAACCTCGACCGCCTGGTGCTGGTGATCGCGCCGCGGCCGCCGTTCGACGAGGCGCAGATCGACCGCTACCTGGTCGCCGCCGAGCTGACCGGGATCCCCGCCACGCTGCTGCTGAACAAGGTCGACCTGCTCGACCCCGGGGAACGCAGCGCGGCCGACGCGCGGCTGGCCGGCTACCAGCGCGTCGGCTACCCGCTGCTGCACGCGAGCTGCGCCTCCGCGCACGGCCTCGACGAGCTGCGCGCGGCGCTGGCGCACGGCAGCTCGATCCTGCTGGGGCAGTCCGGGGTCGGCAAGTCGTCGCTGGTCAACCACCTGGTGCCGGGGCGCGACGTGCGCACCGGCGAGCTGTCGGCGACCGGTGCCCAGGGCACCCACACCACCAGCGCGACCACGCTGTACCACCTGCCCGGCGGGGGTGAGCTGATCGATTCGCCCGGGGTGTGGGAGTTCTCACCGCCGCTCAGCGACCCGGAGCAGCTGGCGCACGGCTTCGTCGAGTTCCGCGCCCATCTCGGCCGCTGCCGCTTCTCGAACTGCCGCCACGCGAGCGAGCCCGGCTGCGCACTGCAGCAGGCCGTCGACGACGGCGAGGTCGAGGCGCGCCGGCTGGCGAGCTACCGGGCGCTGCGCTCCGCGCTCGAGAGCGGGCGCTGAACCGGGCTTGAGGGGTGTGCGCCGGCAGGGCGGGCGCAGCTGAGTGAGTGGCCGGAGGGCTCGCGCCGCCCTCCGGCCACGGCAGCCGACGACTCGGTTCAGGCAGGATTGTCCTTGAGCAGCTTGAAGCCCTTGGCGACTTCGTCCAGGGCCTGCTCCGCCTGGCCGGCGTTGCACAGGTTCTCGGCCTGGTCGAGGTGCGCCTCGACCTGCTTCTCGATCTCCTCCTTCATGTTGACGTCGGAATCGAGCGAGTTCTGCAGCCGGGCGACTTCGGTCGCGCACAGCGGCGCTTGCTGCGCGGCAGCTCCAGCGGAAAAGGCCAGCGCGGCGAGCGCGGATAGGCACAGGTAACGGACCTTCATGGCAGCATCCTCACATACCAAATCCGTTGCCCAAGCGGGGGTAAAGGGCGGCGTAATCTAGCGCCGCCCGAGATGGGCTACAAGAGGCTGCGGGAATAATATTTTTCTATCGCGACGCGGGCCAAAAAGGCCTTTATGGCACGGGCTCGGCGGCCTCCGGCGGCGGCCCGTCACGCTCGACGCGGGCGACCCGGAGCGCCCACCGCCGGTACCACTGCTCGCGGCCGTGTCGGCGCGCCTCGCGGTGCTCGGGATGGTCGCGCCAGGCGCGGATCGACTCGAGGTCGCGCCAGTAGGAGACGGTCACGCCGCGACCTCCCTCGCGCACCGATTCGACGCCGAGGAAACCCGGTTGCCGCCGCGCCAGTTCCAGCATCCGCGCGGCCGTCGCGCTGTAGCCGTCGAGGTCGTCCGCCTGTGCGGAGGTGAAGATCACCGCCCAGTACGGTGGCTCGGGGAGCGTCGCCGGAAAGCCGTCGCTCATGCCCGGCCGCTGCCGTCGCGGTGACGGAGCGGGAGGTCGCCGGGCGCCAGCCGCACGGCGACCTCCCGAAGCGAGGGCCGCTCAGGCCGTACTGTGCGACTGCTGCGCAGCGGGCGGCGCCCGGCCGTCGGCCGCGCCGGCACCGACCTCGGCATCGTCGAGCGCCTGCTCCTTGACCGTCTCGTACCAGAGGTCGTGGTGCTGCTTGGCCCAGTTGACGTCGACGTGGCCGTTCCACATGCCCCAGAAGGCGCCCTCGGTGCCCAGCGTGGCGATGTAGATGTGCCCCAGCGTCGCCGCGCCGATGATCAGCCCGGCCACGGTGTGCAGGTAGTGCATCTGCTGCATGGTCTCGCGGGTCTGGCCGAACTGCGGGAAGTCGAGCACCATGCCGGTGACCACCACCAGGCCACCGACGGTGGTGACCAGCCAGAACCAGACCTTCTCGCCGCCGTTGAGGAACTCGGCCGACGGATGCCCCTTGCCGACCAGGCCGCCACCCTTGGCAAACCACTTGAAGTCGACCGCCTTCGGGGCGTTCTCCTTGATCAGCGCGATCACCATCACCACCAGGCCGACGAACAGCAGCGGGCCGAGGTAGTTGTGCCCGTTCTTCATCAGCAGGGCGAGCGAGGCGAAGCTCTCCTTGCCGAGCAGCGGGATCAGCAGCGACTTGCCGTAGAGCAGGGTCAGGCCGGAGATCACCTGGAACATGAACAGCACCGCGACCCACCAGTGGATCACCCGCTGGGTCAGCGACCAGCGCTTGACCACGCGGCCCGAGTTGCCCCCCTCGAGGCGCACGGTGCCCCGGGCCAGGTAGAACAGCGCGACCGCGCCGGCGAACAGCGCGAAGGCCCAGGAGCCGATCTCATAGGCTTCCTGGTTGCGCTGGGTCATCCACTCGGATCCCGCCACGTTGATCAGGTCGCTCTGGTTGGCCGGCGCCGAGGCGGAGTAGCCGGCCTCGCCCTGGCGCAGCGCGCGCCAGTACTCGGCGGCGACGTCGCCGCTGCCTTGGGGCGCGTTCACGGGTCGCTGCTGGGCCAGTGCCGGATCCATGGCGAACAGGCTCGCGAGCAGGAACAGTGCGAGCGCCAGCCAGGGCCGGCGAACCGCGGACGCGGGGTGTCCCCCACTCAAGGGTTCTGCTTGCATCTTCATCACCTGTCGGGTGGGACGGCGCGGCGGCTCTGCCGCGCCGTCGTTACTGGGTTGCGGGCGGCGACGCCCCGCTGGAGCGCGGGGCGTCGCCGGTCCATCACTGCTGCTTGCCCTCGCCGCGGGCCTGCTGGCGCTTCTCGCGGCCGTAGGCCAGGTCCCAGCCCCAGGCACCCGCCGCGGAGCCGCGCCAGACGACGCGTTCACGGTAGATGTCGGAGACCATGTTGGCGTCGCCGGCCAGCAGGGCCTTGGTCGAGCACATCTCGGCGCACAGCGGCAGCTTGCCCTCGGCGATGCGGTTGCGGCCGTACTTGCGCAGCTCCTCGTTCGAGCCGGCCGTCTCCGGCCCACCGGCGCAGAAGGTGCACTTGTCCATCTTGCCGCGCGAGCCGAACGAGCTCTGCGTCGGGAACTGCGGCGCCCCGAACGGGCAGGCGAAGAAGCAGTAGCCGCAGCCGATGCAGATGTCCTTGTCGTGCAGGACGATGCCGTCGGTGGTCTCGTAGATGCAGTCGACCGGGCAGACCGAGATGCACGGCGCGTCGGAGCAGTGCATGCAGGCGACCGAGATCGAGCGCTCGCCGGCCTGGCCGTCGTTGATGGTGACCACGCGACGGCGGTTCACCCCCCACGGGACCTCGTGCTCGTTCTTGCACGCGGTCACGCAGCCGTTGCACTCGATGCAGCGGTCGGTATCACAAAGAAATTTCATGCGTGCCATGGGTCATTCCTCCTCAGGCAGCCTTGATCCGACACAGCGAGCACTTGGTCTCCTGCATCTGGGTCACCGAGTCGTAGCCGTAGGTAAACACCGTGTTGGCCGCTTCACCGAGCACGTAGGGGTCGGCGCCCTCGGGGTACATGCCCCGCAGGTCCTTGCCCTGCATGTGACCGGCGAAGTGGAACGGCAGGAACACCACCCCGGGCGCGACGCGCCGGGTGACCAGGGCCTTGACCTTGATCCGGCTGCCCTCCGGGCCCTCGACCCAGAGCATGCCGCCGTCGCGGATGCCGGCGTTGTTGGCGTCGGCCGGGTGGATCTCGGCGAACATGTCCTGCTGCAGCTCGGCCAGCCACGGGTTGGAGCGTGACTCGTCGCCACCGCCCTCGTACTCGACCAGGCGGCCGCTGGTCAGCACCAGCGGGTACTCCTTGGTGAAGTCCTTGTCCTGGATCGACTTGTACATCGTCGGCAGGCGGTAGTGGGACTTCCGGTCGTCGTAGGTCGGGTACTTGGCGGCGAGGTCACGCCGCGGCGTGTAGAGCGGCTCGCGGTGGATCGGCACCGGGTCCGGGAAGGTCCAGACGATGGTCCGCGCCTTGGCGTTGCCGAACGGTGCGCAGCCGTGCTTGATGGCGACGCGCTGGATGCCGCCGGAGAGGTCGGTCTTCCAGTTCTTGCCCTCGGCCGCGCTCTTCTCCGCGTCGGTCAGGTCGTCCCACCAGCCGAGCTTCTTCAGCATGTCGGCGGTGAACTCGGGGTGACCGTCCTTGAGCTCGTTGCCCGGCGGGTAGGAGCCGTTGGCCAGCAGGCTGACGCCCTCCCGCTCGACGCCGAAGCGGGCGCGGAAGTTCAGTCCGCCCTTGGACACCGGCTTGCTCGGGTCGTAGAGCACGTGGGTGCCGGGGTGCTTCATCTCGGGCGTGCCCCAGCACGGCCAGGGCAACCCGTAGACCTCGCCGTCGGCCGGACCGCCCTCGGCGAGCAGCGTGGTCCAGTCGAAGGTGCCCCAGTTCTCCTGGTGCATCTTCAACCGCTCCGGGCTCTGCCCGGTGTAGCCGATGGTCCACATCCCGGAGTTGAACTCGCGGGTGAGGTCCTCGATCAGCGGCTCGTCGTTGTCGACCTTGACGTTCTTGACCAGCTCGTCGGCGAAGCCGAGCTTCTTCGCGAACTTGTACATGATGGTGTGGTCGGGCAGCGACTCGAACAGCGGCTCGATGACCTTGCTGCGCCACTGCAGCGAGCGGTTCGACGCGGTCACCGAGCCGTAGGTCTCGAACTGGGTCGAGGCCGGCAGCAGGTAGACACCGTCGGAGCGCTCGTGCATCACCGCCGACGCCGTCGGGTACGGGTCGATGATGACCATCAGTTCGAGCTTGTTCATCGCCGTGACCATCTCGGCGCCGCGCGACTGGCTGTTCGGCGCGTGGCCCCAGAACACCATCGCGCGCAGGTTGTCGCGCTGGGCGATGTTGTTCTTGTCCTCGAGCACGCCGTCGATCCAGCGCGACACCGGGATGCCGCTGGCGTTCATGTTGGCGATCGGCTTCTTGTCGCCGGCCCCGCTGCTGTCCTCGTCGCCGAAGAACTCGCCGGGCTTCGCCTCCTTGTCGAAGCGCGCCTTGAGCCAGTCGAAGTCGACGCCCCAGACCTTGGCCCAATGCTTCCACGAGCCCTCGGCCAGGCCGTAGTAGCCGGGCAGCGTGTGACTGAGAACGCCGAAGTCGGTCGCACCCTGGACGTTGTCGTGACCGCGGAAGATGTTGGCCCCGCCGCCGGAAACGCCGATGTTGCCGAGCGCCAGCTGCAGGATGCAGTAGGCGCGGGTGTTGTTGTTGCCGATGGTGTGCTGCGTGCCGCCCATGCACCAGACGATGGTGCCCGGCCGGTTCTCGGCCAGCGTGCGCGCGACGCGCTCCATCTGGTCGCCGTCGACGCCGCAGACGTTCTTGACCTCGTCAGGGGTCCAGTTGGCGATCTCCTTGCGCACCTCGTCCATGCCGTAGACGCGCTGGTCGATGTACTGCTTGTCCTCCCAGCCGTTCTGGAAGATGTGCCAGAGCAGGCCGTTGATGAAGGCGACGTCGGTGCCCGGGCGGATGCGCACGTACTCGGTCGCCTTGGCCGCGGTCCGGGTGAAGCGCGGGTCGACGACGATCAGCGCGGCGTTGTTGCGCTCCTTGGCCTGCAGGATGTGCTGCATCGCGACGGGATGCGCCTCGGTCGGGTTGGACCCGATCAGGATCATCGCCTTCGAGTTGTGCATGTCGTTGTAGGAGTTCGTCATCGCGCCGTAACCCCAGGTGTTCGCGACACCGGCCACCGTGGTCGAGTGGCAGATGCGCGCCTGGTGATCGACGTTGTTGGTACCCCACAACGCGGCGAACTTGCGGAACAGGTAGGCCTGCTCGTTGTTGTACTTGGCCGAGCCGAGCCAGTAGACCGAGTCGGGGCCGGACTGCTCGCGGATCTTCAGCATCTGGTCGCCGATCTCGGTGATCGCCTGGTCCCAGGAGACCCGGGTCCACTTGCCGCCGACCAGCTTCATCGGGTACTTCAGCCGGCGCTCGCCGTGGCCGTGCTCGCGCACCGAGGCGCCCTTGGCGCAGTGGGTGCCGGCGTTGAACGGGTGGTCGAAGGCCGGCTCCTGGCCGGTCCAGACGCCGTTCTCGACCTCGGCGTAGATGCCGCAGCCGACCGAGCAGTGGGTGCATACCGTGCGCTTGATCTCGGCCTTGCCGCCGGCCGCCGGCGGCGCGGCCTGGGCCTTCTTGATCATCGTCGGCGACAGCGTGCTGGCCAGCGCGGTGCCGCCGGCGGCGAGGCCGCTGTAGCGCAGGAAGGTGCGGCGGTTGATGCCGGAGTTGCCGGAGGCGTCGCCGGTGGCCGCTTGGGGATTCGTCTGGGTTCTTGTCAGCTTCATGACTCCATCCTCTTCAGGTGGTCACCCGGCCTAGTTGCGACAGGTGCGGTAGTAGGCGCGAACGTGGTCCGTCTCCCGGTAGCCCACCGCGTCCCTGCTCGGCTTCTGCGTCTCGGGCTCGGCGGGTGCCGCGATCGTCTTGCCTGCCGCGGCTACCACGGCGACCGAGCCGCCGGCCACCGCGACCTTGCGCAGGAAATCGCGCCGGGCGGACTGTTTGCTCTCGTCTCTGTTGGGCATCGCTGCTCCTCCTTCGTGGTTGTATTGCCGGGGGCGACTTGGCGTCTGGTTACTCCGGCAGGCTGAAGTACCTCGTTTCCAGTTCGGTGAAGGCCGCGCCGAGGCGGCTCACCGCACGGTAGAAGCGGGCGTTGGAGGCCTGCCCGAGATCGCGCCAGAAGCGCGCCACGAACGGGCCCAGGTGGGTGGTGTAGAACTGGCGCTGGGTGGCGTAGTCGGCGGTGCGATCCGGGTCGGCGATCAGCATCGCCATCACCTCGCACAGCGCGGCGACGTGGTCCTCGGGCTCGCCGACACCGTCCTGGCGGGCGAACCCGAGCCGCGCGAGGTCCCCGCGCAGCGCGCCGAGCGGCTCCTCCATCAGGAAGCCGGTCTGGTACCAGGAGCCGTACGGCACCAGCTCGCCGCGGCCGATGCCGATGAACAGGTTGTGGTACTCGTCGGCGACGGCCGCGGCGTCGGCCTGCCCGGCGGCCTTGACGAGTTCGCGCCAGGCGGCGTCGAGCGCCCCGCCGGCGCTGCCCTCGGTCTCGAGGCCGGCCAGCTGGGCGAGCAGCTCGACCCCCGGGGCCCGCGCCAGCAGCACGCCGAGGGCGGTGTAGTTGGCGGCACGCAGGCCGGCGTAGAGGGCCTCCTCGGCACCGTTCTCGGTCAGCGGTTCGGCGTGCACCGTGTCCATCTCAGCTCGCTGTCATGCCGCGCGGCGGCTGCGCGTCGTCGTCGTCGAAGATCGCGCGCACGCGGCAGTCCTCGCACATCTTCAGGCGCTCGAGTCCACGCCCCTGGAACATCGGGTGGTCCTTCAGCCGCTCGGTCATCAGGTTGATCACGCTCGGCGTGGCGAACGGCTTGCCGCAGCCGGTGCAGCGCAGCGGCTCCTCCTCCTTGAACACGCGCTGCTGGCGGCGCGGCTCGGGGTCGGGCAGGAAGCGCGGGTGCAGCGCCAGCGCCTTCTCGGGGCAGGCCGAGACGCACAGGCCGCACTGCACGCAGTTCTGCTCGACGAAGGCGAGCCGCGGGGTGTCGCCACCGTCGTGCAGCGCCTTCAGCGGGCAGATCGACACGCACGACATGCACAGCGTGCAGGCGTCGTGGTTGAAGTCGAGGGTGCCGAGCGGGGTCCCGGCGGGCAGCTCGATCGGGGTCTCGACCCGGCCGAGGGCCTGCCACAGGTGGTCTGCCGCCATCGCCAGGGTGGTGCGCTTGTCCTGGTCGCTGGCAAAGCGCGCCGCCGGCAGGGGCGCCGCGGCCGCAGCGGCCCTCTGCGCCGGGGGCTGGTCGACCAGCGCGACGCTCGGCGCCTGCTCGCCGAGGCCGTCGAGCAGCCGCGCGACCCACGCGACCTCGCGCTCGAGCAGCGGGGAGACCGACCCGGGCAACCCGGCGTCGTCGAGCAGCAGCACCGCGGACGCGCCCAGCGCCAGCGTCGCCAGCCAGCTCTCGGGACCGACCGCGGCCACTTCCTCCACCGCCACCGGCAGCAGGTCGACGGGCAGCGCCTCGCTCCAGCCGGCGGGCTGGCTCTCGCCCCACTCGCGGCCGTGGAACAGCACGCGCGGCGCGCACCCGGTCTGCTCGCGGTAGCCGGCCAGGGCACGCGCCAGCGCGCCGAGCAGCTGCTGGCGTT